>JBFYJA010000139.1:0-2914 GCA_041311675.1 Micrococcales bacterium
GTGCACAAGATGGACACCGAAGATGGCGTGGTGGTTTCATTTGAGACTGATCAGGGCGCCATGGGTTCTGCAGTTATTAGCCAGTGTTCGGCGGGATACTCAAACCGTTTGTGGTTCTCATTCGACGGAACCGAGGAGTCTTACTCATTCGATCAGCAGGCTCCGGAGACTGGTTGGATTGGCGGCTTGGGCGACAACAAGATTGTTAAGCGCGACCCAAGTAAGAATTCTGCAATTGCAGTTCGTCCAACTGCGGTTCCAGCTGGTCACCCTCAGGGTTACCAAACTTGTTTCAACGATTTCGTCGTGGATGCATATCACGGCGTTCAGGGCGGTGCGAAATCTGAAGTCATGGCGACTTTCGACGACGGGCACCGAGCTGCACAAATTATCGACGCAGTAATGCAGTCAGTGAAAACTGAGGCCTGGGTCGATGTTGCAAAAATTCGCAAGGAGTAGTCATGCGAAAAGTAATCGTGGTCGGATCCGGCCCGATTGGTTCATCATTTGCCAAGAAGCTTCACGAATTAAATTCTGAAGTAGACATCACAATGTATGAGGTTGGCCCAGCCGCCACTCATCCTCTTGGCACACACGTTCGAAGCCTAAAAAGCGAAGCCGAGATGCTTGCTGCCCAGCAGGCGAGCCAGGGGCCAAAGGCTCATACCGCTCACGATGCCAGGCAGATGCACACTGGCGTGGTTACTGCGCGTCCGGGCACCTATCTGGTTGAGGATGGAGTCGAAGACTCACAGATGCCGGCAGCGGCCATGTCAACCAACGTTGGAGGCATGGGTGCTCACTGGACCTGCGCCTGCCCTCGTTTTGGTGAGGGTGAGATTCCGGAGTTTGTCGATCGTGCCGAGTATGAGCGCGACCTTGACGATGCTTGGCGTTTGCTTCGCGTCACGCAGACCGCATTCGAGCACTATCCGCTTGGCAAGCAGCTACGCGACATTCTTGGTGCTAAGTACAACGTTGGTCGCAAGCCAGATCGCTTTGTTCAGCCAATGCCACTTGCGGTTGAGATTCGCGACAAGAAAGTTTGGTGGACCGGTACTGATGTAATCATCGAAGATATTCTCAATTCACCCCGCTTCCACTTGATTTCGGAAACCATGGTTATTGAGTTGATTCACGATGGCCACAAAGTTTCTGGTGTTGTCATCAAAGAAATGAAGACCGGTGAAACCTCTGAGGTTCACGCGGATGCGGTATTTGTTGCTGGCGATTCGATTCGCACACCGCAGCTTTTGTTCAAGTCAGGAATTCGTCCGCAGGCACTTGGCCGTTACCTAAACGATCACGGTCAAGTTTTGGGACTTGCAGAACTTCCAGAAGATGTTCACGCTGATTCGCAGGTTGTCGAAAAATACGGCAGCTTGACTAGTTACAGCGGTGTGAGTTGGATTCCTTACGACCGCGAAACTTTCCCGGTGCACGCGCAAATCATGCAGATGGATTCATCGCCAGTTCCGTTATCGCACATTAAGGAACCTCGTCCGGGAGCATATGTTGGGGTCGGCTTGTTTGTGCCAAAGCAAATCACCGCAGAAGACCGAGTTGAATTCTCTGAAACAGAGACCGACTGGTGCGGAATGCCAAAGCCAAAGTTGTTTTACAAATGGAACGACGAAGACAATCGTCGTTTCGATGAGGCTAAAAAACTTCTGACTGAAGTTTTGGAAACCATTGGTACCCCGCTAGGCAATGGCGCAATCACCATGCCTCCCGGCAGTTCGTTGCATTACCTTGGCACCGTGCGCATGGGCACCAGCAACGATGGCACCTCAGTGTGCGATGAAGATTCACGAGTTTGGGGTTTCGAAAACCTCTATGTCGGTGGCAATGGAGTAATTCCATCTGAAACCGCCGGCAATCCAACACCAACCTCGGTGGCCTTTGCAGTAAAGGCCGCCAGGGCAGTAAACGAAGGAGTATCAAAATGATGCGAGACCTCATATTCGAGAAGGATTCACTCCGTCTCGATGGAAACACCCTGTCAGTGGGTGTGCGAATGCCTTGGTATCGCGCACTGCCACTGTCTTCGGTTTGCGATCTAGTGCTAGACATCGATGGCATGGCTATCGACAAGGAAAGCACCCACTGGCTAATCAATGGCCACAACTACCGCGAGGCTGAGCTGCCACCGCTATACCAGGACTGGTGGTTT
Organism: Micrococcales bacterium; assembly: GCA_041311675.1. GTDB lineage: Bacteria > Actinomycetota > Actinomycetes > Actinomycetales > Microbacteriaceae > Rhodoluna. The sequence goes on from JBFYJA010000139.1 coordinate 2,174, forward strand.
GTTACCGATACCGCGACACTTTCTGGCACTCTCACCGATGAGCAAGTTGCCAGCTTGGATTTGAATGCGGAACACAAGATTCACGTTGGTCTCGGTATTTACATTCCTTACATCGATGCGGGTGCCGGAACACTTTTGGTTCACGAGGGTTTCCGCACCACTATGAAGATTGGACAGGCTGCGTAATGTCAGAACTCAAAAAAGGCCACCTTCAGGGAGCCACACTTTATTCATACACTCGCGTGTTCCACCAGCGTCAATACACGCTTGAAGAACTCATGCGCGAGGTTGCTCGCAGAGGTCAAGGCCCAGGCCTTGAAGTTATCGGCTTCCAGAGCATTCGTAACTTTCCAAATCCTGGCGATGAGTTCATCGGTAAGTTCAAGGATCTAGTTGCTGAGCTCGGATTCATTCCAACCTCTCTCGCAGTGAACGCAGACCTTGGCCTTCGTCGTGATCGACTCCTCACAGAAGACGAAATGATCGAGTACATGGCTGCGCAAATCAAGTTGGCATCGAAGCTTGGCTTTCCGGTTGCACGTTGCCAGATCTCGATGACACCTGCGGTGATGGAGAAGTTGCTGCCAACTGCCGAGAAGTACAACGTGAAGCTCGGTATTGAAGTGCACTCGCACCACTCACCTCGACACCCAGAGATGAAGGCACACCAGGAGCTCTACGAAAAGTTAAACTCTGGTTACCTAGGCTTCGTTCCAGACTTTGGTGCCACCACCGTTGGTA
>JBFYJA010000024.1:0-9236 GCA_041311675.1 Micrococcales bacterium
CGCCGAAACATATGCCAATTGTACGTTATGTTCATCCAGATGAGTTCGCTAAGTTAAAAGACGAGGGATTGAAACGTGGATTCAGCCATGTGGAATCAGGCCCACTCGTGCGTAGCTCGTACCGAGCTGGTCGACTCTGGGCGCAATCCATGCAAAAGAAGGGTCGCGAAATCCCTGCTGGATTGGAGCACTTAGCCGAAGCTGCGGCTCGTGATGGCTTCAGCCAAGCAGCCCACTAAATTTCGTTAGGCTATACCCCATGGCTAAAAACACCCAGAAACCAGCGCGTCAACCTTCACGTTTTGTGCAGGTTGTGAAAGTTCTCGCAAAAACAGCTAAAGATGACAAGAGCGCACTTGCTTGGTCAATCTTGGCTTTCGTTGGTCTTCTAGGTATTGGCCTTCTCGTTGCGAATATCGTCGCTCCTGGACAAACCGTTGGTGCAATTCTCTGGGGAGCAACCGGTGGTATTGCCGGCCTGTTAGCCGTGATGATTATTCTTTCTCAGCGAGCACAGGCAGTCATTTTGGCTGGTTATGAGGGGCAACCGGGTGCAACCGGAGCAGTACTTCAGCAATCACTGCGCCGTGGATGGCGATTCAGCGAAATGCCGGTTCACGTTAGCCCAAAGACTCAGGAAATGGTCTTTCGCGCGGTTGGACCTGGTGGTGTGGTCCTGATTGGTGAGGGCTACTCAAAAGCTCGCGTCCAGCAGATGACAGAGGAAGAGCGTCGTAAGGTTGCTCGAATTGCCCCTGGCGTTGTAATTCACACTTTCTACGTAATCCCTAATGACCCAGACGCGGTCAAACTTGCCAAGTTGGGGCCAAAGATCCTGAAGCTCAAGCGCGCCTTGGACCGTGCTGAGGTATCTGTGGTCGCAAAGCGCCTTGAGTCAATCGGGCTGAATATCCCAGTTCCAAAGGGTATGGATCCGCGCAACATGCGCATGCCGCGCCGCTAAAGATTTACATCGGCGTAACATTTCCGGGCAAATCGGTACCAAGCCCGAAGGTAGAATTACTGGGTAAACCACCTTCTGAGAGGGAAATACCCTATGACTAAACACCCTAAGTTCAAGACCGCCTCTGAGGTCGTCAAGTTCATTAAGGACGAGGACGTCAAATTCCTTGATGTCCGTTTCACTGACCTACCTGGCGTGCAGCAGCACTTCAACTTGCCTGCAGCGATGATCGACGAAGAGTTCTTCATCGACGGCCAGTTATTCGATGGTTCATCAATCCGCGGTTTCGCATCAATTCACGAATCAGACATGCAGTTGATTCCTGATGTAACCACCGCTTACCTTGACGCATTCCGCGTTGAGAAGACCTTGGTGATGTTGTTCGACATCTACAACCCACGTAACGGCGAGATCTACGCAAAGGACCCACGTCAGGTTGCAAAGAAGGCTGAGGCTTACCTAGCAAGCACCGGTATCGCTGACACCGCATTCTTCGCACCTGAAGCGGAATTCTTCATCTTCGATGACGTTCGCTACGAGTACAAGCAAAACAGCTCAATGCACTTCATCGACTCAAGCGAAGCTGCATGGAACTCAGGTAAGGACGAGCGTATTGATGGTCAGGGTGGAAACCTTGCTAACAAGACTCCATACAAGGGCGGTTACTTCCCAGTTGCTCCAGTTGACCAGCACGCTGACATGCGTGACCAGATTGTTCTCGAGCTTGAGGCAGCTGGTCTTGCAGTAGAGCGCAGCCACCACGAAGTGGGTACCGCAGGTCAGGGCGAGATCAACTACCGCTTCGACACCTTGGTGCACGCAGCAGACGACATCCTTAAGTTCAAGTACATCGTCAAGAACGTTGCACACGCTTTCGGTAAGACCGCAACCTTCATGCCTAAGCCACTATTCGGTGACAACGGTTCAGGTATGCACGTTCACCAGTCACTCTGGAAAGATGGCAAGCCATTGTTCTACGACGAGTCAGGCTACGGCGGTCTTTCAGACCTAGCCCGCTGGTACATCGGTGGAATCTTGAAGCACGCTCCATCACTATTGGCTTGGACTAACCCATCAGTAAACAGCTACCACCGTTTGGTACCTGGTTTCGAAGCGCCAGTGAACTTGGTCTACTCAGCAGGTAACCGTTCAGCTGCGATTCGTATCCCGATGACCGGAACCAACCCGAAGGCAAAGCGTATTGAGTTCCGTGCTCCAGATGCTTCAGCTAACCCATACCTAGCTTTCGCAGCTATGTTGATGGCTGGCCTTGACGGTATCAAGAACCGCATCGAGCCACACGAGCCAGTAGACAAGGACCTTTACGAGCTACCACCAGAGGAAGCAAAACTAATTCCTCAGGTTCCAGGCAGCCTTGAACTAGTTCTTCAGGCTCTTGAGGCAGATCACGACTACCTACTTGCAGGCGACGTGTTTACCAAGGACCTAATTGAGACTTGGGTTGACTACAAGCGCACGAAGGAAATTCAGCCGATTGCACTTCGACCTCACCCATATGAGTTCGAGCTTTACTACGGTGTGTAATCACTAATAAAGTAAAAGAGGTCAGCAGAAATGCTGGCCTCTTTTTTTATTCGGTCATATTAGGCATAGAACAAACGCTCAAACACCATTCGTGCTCGTCGAGTGTAAGCAAGGTAATCCTCTTCGAGTTGACTGGCACTGTGTTTCGGATATTCCAAAATTCTTGCCAGACCTTCGAGTTGTTTGCGATCGGTTGGAAGCACATCTGTCCGCTTGTTGGCCCAGAGGACGCTCGCCGATCGCACACGAGAAACCATGACCCAAGCTTCACTCAATACAGTCGCATCGTGTGCCTCAATTAGGCCTTCGCTAACCATCGCGGTCAGCGCATCTAGTGTTCGAGGTGTACGAATTGATGCGTGTTCCTTGCCGAACTTGAGTTGGTACAACTGCACCAACCACTCAACGTCACTGAGCGAGCCACGGCCAAGCTTCAGGTGTCGTTTAGGATCCGCCCCTTGTGGCAAACGTTCATTTTCTACGCGAGCCTTGATACGACGAATTTCGATAATTGCGGACTGCTCAAGAGATTCTGGGTAACGGTATTTATCGATAATCTCCACAAACTGATTGCGCAGTTCGTCACTACCCGCGATAACCCTGGCACGAAGCAAAGCCTGTGCCTCCCAGGTATTGGCCCAACGTTCGTAATATGCCAAATAGGAATCTATTGACCTGACCACAACCCCATTCTTTCCTTCGGGTCGCAAGTCAATGTCAATTTCAAATTCCAAAACGGTATCCGATGATAATCGTTTTAGTTCTGCAACGATGCGTTCAGCCTGTTTTTGATTCTCATCAGAATCAGAATCCGAAACATAGGTGAACATGACATCGGCATCGGAGCCAAAACCGAGTTCTTCACCGCCAAACCTACCCATCGCTATAATTCCAAAATCCACGGTCGTACCTAGCGAGGTCTCGGTCAGTTCTAGCATTGCCTGCAGATATACTTCAGTGAGATCGCTCAGTCCCTTTGACACCTGAGCGATATTCAAGTCTCCTAGAACTGCACCAAGAGCCAAGCGCAATGTTTCACGGCGGCGAACTTGACGAATGCCATTGGCAGTCGAATCTGTGTCATGGTGACGCTGGGCGATGGCATCGATTTCCTCGCGTATATCACGTGCAGGTATCGGTTGCATTTCATCTGGATTTTCAAACCAAGCTGCTGCCTCAGGTATACGCTCAAAAAGCGCTGTGGCCAACTTGCTGGTACCGAGTACGCGAGTCATCCGTTCGGCTGCGCCAGAAGAATCTCGGAGCATCCTTAAGTACCAATGTGATTCCCCTAAATCTTCGGAGAGTCTACGAAATGCCAGCAAAGCCGCATCAGGATCTGTACCCTCGGCAAACCATTGCAACAGCACCGGCAAAAGTTGCTTCTGAATTGCAGCGCGACGTGATAACCCTGTGGTCAGTGCCCCAATGTGTGTAAGTGCACCTTTGGCATCGCTGAATCCAATCGCTGAAAGTCGATCTAAGGCTTGAGAGGTTGAAAGCTCCAAATTTGAATCATCAAGCTTTGCTACAGCACTAAGCAGCGGTCGGTAAAACAAACGCTGGTGCAAACCGCGAACTTCACGTTTAACCGATTCCCAGCGTTCAATCAACATCTCTGCAGTATTTTTTGAATTCACCGCACGAGCCAGGGCACGCCTGGACTGATCAGATGTCGGCATCAGGTGGGTGCGGCGCATTTGCGACATCTGAATTCGATGTTCTAACAATCGAAGGAATCTGTAATCCGATGCAAAAGTGTTTGCTTCACTTCTGCCGATGTAGCCACCTTCAGAAAGAGCAAAAATTGCACTAATTGTGTCACGATGACGCAGAGTCTCATCAGTTCTACCGTGTACTAACTGCAGAAGCTGGACAGTGAATTCGATGTCACGCAAACCGCCAGGACCGAGCTTAATTTGAAGGTCAACTTCATTGCTAGGGATGAACTCTGTTACGCGTTCTCGCATCTTTTGCGCTGACTCGACAAAGCCATCTCTAGACGCAGATGCCCAAACCTTCGGAGCTAAGGCGGCAACGTAGCGCTGGCCTAATTCAAAATCACCAGCGATTGGCCTAGCTTTTAGCAGCGCTTGGAATTCCCAACTCTGGGCCCATCGGTCGTAGTAAGCAACGTGCGAATCCAAGGTGCGCACCAATGCACCACTCTTGCCTTCTGGTCTCAGGTTCGGATCCACTTGCCAAAGCATGGCCTCAGGCGCATTTCCATCCATAGCACGCATCATTCTGGTGGCAAGCTTTGTAGCAATTTCTACCGCTCGTTCGTTCTCCAGCTCTCCGGAACCTTCTGCCACGAAAATCACGTCAACGTCACTTATGTAATTGAGCTCTCGTGCTCCACACTTACCCATCGCAATTACAGACAAGCGAGTCTGCGCAACTTCATCGGTTTCGAAAACGCCAAACTCGTGCGATTTAGTAAGTTCGGCCCGCGCTACTACTAGCCCAGCTTCAAGGGCTGCACCTGCAAGGTCAGCCAGCGCAGCTGCCACCTTCGGTACACCTGCCTCGACATCTGCTTGAGACAAGTCAAAAATCGCAAGCTGTAAAAGTTCTTCACGATATTTCAGGCGCAACGCAGACCAAATCTCGGTCACTTCGAAATCGCTCGCAACCTTGGTTGCAACAGCCGAAGCCAAGGTAGTTATAAGTTCAGAGGAAGTCTTGAGTTCATTGATTGGTTTGTCAAAATATCCAAGAAATTCCGGTTTTCTGCGCAGAAGATCTGCGAGGGCTTCCGAACCGCCGAGCAGAAGGCATAGTCGAGTTGCAGTGTCTTCTTTATTGAGTAGTTTTTTTATTTTTGACTTGTCTACCTCTGCCAGGGTTAGCAAGTAGTTCAAAGCTTGATCCGGGTTTGCAGATTTAGCCAGACTGGCCAAGGCTGCTCGACCAGAGTCGCCAACCAACTTAACCAATTGATCAAGCTTGGCTAGTGTTCCCGACAGGTCGGTAAACCCGTAGCGGGCTAACTCGGAAAGGCCGGACACTTGATTTTAGAGAACTTCGAAGTTTTGCTTCAACTCGTAAGGCGTGACCTGAGAGCGATACTCGGCCCATTCACGTCGCTTGTTGGCAAGCACGTAACTGAACACTTCTTCGCCTAAGGTTTCAGCAGCCAACTCAGACTCTTCCAGCTTGCGAATTGCGTGCTCGAGATTCTGAGGTAAAGCCTGGATACCCATAGCACGTCGTTCGGATTCGCTCAGCGACCAAACATCATCTTCGGTTTCAGCCGGTAGTTCGTACTCTTCTTCAATGCCCTTCAAGCCTGCTGAAAGCACTAGTGCGTAGGCAAGGTATGGGTTTGCAGCAGAATCGATAGCTCGGTATTCAATACGCGATGAATTGCCCTTGTTTGGCTTGTATAGCGGAACACGAATTAGTGCTGAGCGGTTGTTGTGCCCCCAGCACACGAATGATGGCGCCTCTCCGCCACCCCAAAGACGCTTGTACGAATTCACGTACTGGTTGGTGACAGCAGTAATCTCTGGGGCGTGGCGAAGCAAACCAGCAATGAAGTGCTTAGCCGTTTTACTCAAGTGATACTGAGAACCTGGCTCAAAGAATGCATTGGTGTCGCCTTCGAAAAGTGACATGTGAGTGTGCATGCCCGAACCTGGATGCTCTGTGAAAGGCTTCGGCATGAAAGTTGCGTAAACACCCTGCTCAATCGCTACCTCTTTGATTACAGTTCTGAAGGTCATGATGTTATCGGCCATGGTTAGCGCATCCGCGTAACGAAGATCGATTTCGTTCTGACCAGGACCACCTTCGTGGTGGCTGAATTCAACTGAGATGCCAAGCTGCTCAAGCATCGATACGGCACGACGACGGAAATCATGTGCGGTGCCACCAGGCACGTTATCGAAGTAGCCGGCTTTGTCTACAGGAATTGGACCCTCAGGACCAATCTGAGATGACTTGAGAAGGTAAAACTCAATTTCTGGATGAATATAGAACGAGAATCCCTTATCCGAAGCTTTAGCCAGTGCCCGTCGAAGTACGTTACGAGGGTCTGCAGCCGCTGGTGCACCATCCGGTGTCTGAATGTCGCAGAACATTCGTGCTGTTGGATCAATTTCTCCGCGCCATGGAAGAATCTGGAAGGTGCTTGGGTCTGGCATAGCCAACATGTCAGCCTCATAGGTGCGAGCAAGACCTTCGATAGCCGAGCCATCGAAACCAAGACCCTCGGCGAAAGCTCCTTCAACCTCAGCCGGAGCAATGGCCACTGACTTCAGTGTGCCGGCAACGTCGGTGAACCATAGTCGAATGAACTTTACGCCACGTTCCTCGATAGTTCTAAGCACAAATTCCGTCTGCTTATCCATCGGGTTTTCCTCTCTCTGCCTGCTATTAGGCTAGTCGCTATGGCTCTAATTCGCATTGCCCTAGCACAAACCAACCCCGTAGTTGGTGACCTTGCCGGCAATTTGAGTCAGTGCGCCGACGCCGTAGCTAGTGCTGCCGAGCAGGGTGCAGCGGTCGTAGTTTTTGGCGAAATGGCCTCCTCTGGATATCCGATCGAGGATCTAGCCGCCAGAGAATCGTTCCTAAATGACTCTGTTCAGGCGGTCAAAGACTTTGCCCTGAAATTGAATGAGGACGGCCTTGGGGGCCAAGTCGTGATTCTGGGCACCCCCGCGATTGTGGCTGAAGAGCATCGAAATCACTGGGCAATCGCTCAGAACGCGGCCGTCATCATTCGCGAAGGAAAAGTATGGGCTGGATACGCCAAACACCACCTGCCGAACTATTCGGTGTTTGATGAATACCGTAACTTTGTTCCTGGTGATCAGAGCATCAACTTTGAACTCGAAGATCTCAAGTTCTCCCTACTTATTTGTGAAGATATTTGGCAGTCGGGTGGACCGGTTGCACGGCTAAGCGAAGACAAAACAGACATCGCACTGGTGCTAAATGGTTCGCCTTTCGAAATAGACAAGGACGACCGCCGAGTCGATCTCGTCAAGAAGTTGGCGAAGGAGCAGAATGTTGCCGTTGCCTACGTAAACCTTGTAGGTGGACAGGACGATCTTGTCTTTGATGGCGACAGTTTCTTGGTTGATGCGAATCAAAATTTGATTGGTCGCGCTCCACAATTTGATACCGGCTTGATGCTTTTTGATATTGAATCAAAAACAAAAATTGTTGCTGCTTCACCTAATGCACAACACAAGCAAGATGACCTTTGGCAAATATGGAATGCGCTTGTTATTGGATTGCGCGATTACGTGAACAAAAACGGTTTCAAGTCAGTAATTCTCGGACTCAGTGGTGGAATTGATTCTGCTGTTTGCGCTGCTCTAGCAGTGGACGCAATTGGTTCGCATCGAGTATTCGGCGTATCGATGCCAAGCAAGTATTCATCCGATCACTCCAAGAGTGATGCTTTCGATTTGGCAAAACGACTTGGTATCAACATTCGGACCGAACCGATCAAAGGTGCGGTGAAGGAACTTGAGAAGCAGCTTAAACTGAAAGACCTATCAGCCGAAAATCTGCAGGCTCGTGTACGCGGCACCATACTTATGTCCCTTAGTAATCAAGAAGGTCATCTGACGCTCACGACCGGAAATAAGACCGAGCTAGCCGTCGGATACAGCACAATCTACGGCGATTCGGTCGGTGGCTTTGCTCCGATCAAGGACGTCGCTAAAACACTAGTTTGGGAATTAGCTAGGTGGCGTAACGCCCAGGCCGCAGCTACCGGCACTACCCCACCGATCCCAGAGAATTCAATCAGCAAGCCCCCATCTGCAGAGTTGCGACCAGGACAGGTAGATCAGGACAGCCTTCCCGAATACGACGTACTCGACGAAATACTCGCGGCCTACCTTGAACGCCGTTTGGGTAGCAATGAAATCAAGGCTCTCGGCTTCGAGGCGACAGTTGTCGACAAAGTGATCGGACTCGTCGATCGCGCTGAGTGGAAGCGCCGCCAAGGTGCTATTGGGCCGAAAATCACTGGAATGGCCTTCGGTCGCGACCGAAGACTTCCAATAACCAATAAGTACAAATAAAGGAAAAGAAAATGGCAGCAGACAAGGTGATTTCATCTGGCGGACCTTGGGAAGCCAAGATTGGTTACTCTCGTGCGACAGTCGCTGGCGAATACGTTCACGTATCGGGTTCGACCGCAACTGTAGATGGCGTGCTGCAACACGAAGGTGACGCCTATGGTCAGACCAAAACTGCACTCGAGGTAGTAATTGCAGGCGCACTTGCCCAGGCTGGTTACTCACTTGAAGACGTAGTTCGTTCACGTGTTTACCTCACCGATGCTGCCGACATGGATGCTGCCGGAAAAGCTCATGGCGAGATCTTCGGCGAAATTGGCGTCTTCGCCCCGGATCATCGTCGAACTTGCTCGGCCCGCTGCATTACCGATGTCGACCTGTTTTGCCTGAAAAGAGATCCAAATACGCCCTTCGCTATTTGAAAAATAGGTTTAAAAACACCGCCCAACCGGGCGCTGCGCCAAATCACGGCTCCACGACGCCGTCGGGCGGGTCGGGAGTCACGGAGGGCCCGCTATCGGTAAGCTGATCGTTATCTACCATCGCCGACAATGCAGAATTAGGAGAAATTAAGTGGCTCAGATCGACCGAAAGGCCCGTATTAGAGAGTATAAGGAAACCCTGCCGCCGGCGGGTGTGTTCCGGATTCGCAACACCACAGGCGGAAAGTCACTCGTCGCATC
>JBFYJA010000140.1:0-2890 GCA_041311675.1 Micrococcales bacterium
CTTCTTTTTCGTGCTTGGCATAGCCCTTAACAGCCTCGACCAAGTTTGGAATCAAATCGGCTCGGCGCTTCAACTGAACAGTGATGTCGCTCCAGGCTTCATCAACTCGAACATTCAAACGGACCAAGCCGTTGTAGGTAGACCACAGGTAAAGGCCTGCGACAAGTGCGATTCCGGTAACTACATAGATGTATGTGATGTCCATACCTAAAGGATAAAGCCGCACACCGACTTCACAACACCTTCGCCCTGTGCTTTGAGCGAACTCACAGATTGTGCCCCTGGTCGGACTCGAACCGACACTGAAACGATTTTAAGTCGTCTTCCTCTGCCATTGGGATACAGGGGCTCTCCGAGCGAGTTGAATTTGTAATTCAACTCGCTGAGAGCCACTTGCGCGATCTACTTTCAGACCGTGCAGTTACTTCTTCTTTGGAGCAGCCTTCTTTACAGCTGGCTTTGCAACTGCTTTCTTAGCCGCTGGCTTTGCCGCAGTCTTCTTTGCTGCTGGCTTAGCAGCAGGTGCCGCCTTAGGAGCTGCAGCTGGGCGTGACGCGTAAGTCTCGAATGCTAAGCGTGGTGTCTTCACAGCCATGATCGAAACTAGGTCGCGCTTGACGATCCAGTTCCATGCCCAGCCGGTGAATACGCGTAGCTTGCGCTCCCACATTGGGATGGCTAGACCGTGGTATCCGCGGTGCATTAGCCAGGCTAGGAAGCCCTTAACTGCAAGCTTGTTCCACTGGTAAACACCGTGTCCGATACCGAGGCCAGCAACTGCGCCTAGGTTCTTGTGGAAGTAGTCCTTCACGCCCTGGCCGCGAAGAGTCGCAACTAGGTTAGGAGCAAGAGTCTTTGCCTGACGAACAGCGTGCTGAGCGTTTGGAACACAGAAGCCACCAACGCCACCACCTGAAAGGTCAGGAACAGCAGATACGTCACCGGCGGTCCATGCGCCTTCAACAACCTTGTCGCCGTTTACAACGCGAAGCGATGGCTGAGCAGTGATGCGTCCGCGGTCGTCTAGCGGAAGATCGGTGTTGCGAACCACTGGGTTCGCCATAACGCCGGCGGTCCAAACGATGCAGTCAGATGAGAACTTCTCGCCAGTTGAAAGTTCGATGTTTCCCTTAACAGCAGACTGAAGCTGAGTGTTTAGGTGCACCTTTGCTGAACGTGAGTCGAGGTTCTTAAGTACCCACTGTGAAGTCTCGAGTGAAACTTCAGGCATGATGCGACCCATAGCCTCGATTAGGTGGAACTTAACCTCGTCGAATGAAATGTTGTCGTACTTCTTAATTAGGTAGGTCGCGAGTGAACGCATTTCAGCGAACGCCTCGATACCTGCGAATCCACCACCGACAACTACGAAAGTCAAAAGACGCTGACGCGCTGCACCAGCAGGAAGGTTAGCTGCCTTGTCGAAGTTTGCGAAGATGCGGTTTCGAACTTCAACTGCTTCTTCGATGTTCTTCAAACCGATGCAAACATCGGCAACACCTGGGATAGGGAAAGTACGTGAAACTGCACCGGCAGTCATCACGATGTGGTCGTAGTTGAAAGCAACGTCTGGAGCACCATCAACTGCGATGGTCGCAGTCTTGGTGGCGTGGTTCACGTTGGTCACCTTGCCAAGGACAACCTTGGTCTTCTTTAGGTGGCGACGGTGTGAAACCACAGCATGACGCTCTTCGATTGATCCAGCGGCAACCTCAGGAAGGAATGGCTGATAAGTCATGTACGGAAGCGGGTCAACTAGTGTGACCTCAGCTTCGCCGGTGCCGAGTAGCTTCTCAAGCTTCTTGGCAGTGTAGAAACCGGCGTAACCGCCGCCGACAATAAGGATTTTTGGAGTAGGCATTCGACTAGTTTACTTTCCATTCAGGCCGACACTCGCAGAGCGACGGGGACCAACTACATAGTTCAAGAGCTATATCGCCAATCGGATTCACCCCGGCGCCGGCGGCGAGCGAATGCCCAGCCAACGCGTGCAAGCATTTCACACGAGTTGGCATACCGCCAGCCGAGATACCCGCGATTTCGGATACTGGCTCAAGTTTCAATTGTTCGGCTACGTGATCACGGTCGGCGATGTATGCCTGGTGTGCAGCCAGGTAGGCCGCCGCCAACCCTTCATCGACCGCAAGTCGGTCCTGCAAATCGGCCATTACCCCAGATGCCTCCAGCGCAGAGAGCGCGGCAGTCGCCGCGGGGTGAGTCAGGTAATACACAGTTGGAAAAGGCTCTCCATGCGCCAAACGCGGAGCGGTCTGAACCACGGTCGGGTTACTGCAAACACAGCGGGCAGCAATCGCCACGATGTCGCGCGCAGGGCGTCCTAGCTGCGCAGACACAACTTTCCAGTCGAGCTCTGTCGCGTTACTTAGTGGCATCTTCTTTTGGCTGTTCGATTCCGGCGCGAATAACCGAGCCAACGATTTCATCAACCCAGTTGTCTTTGGTTGATGTGATTGATTTCGAAACTTCTAAATTGTTTCGACGGTCGGCAAGCATTGCGCCAACCGTTCCCGAAGTGTCTGAGGTATTTACCGAACCGGCGTCCATCACGAGGTAAGAAACCTCACCTGGCAAAACGTAATACAAACGCTGACGTGCCTGGGTGCGCACATAAACCGGATCATCCCAGCGCTTCAAATCTGTTTTCATTTGCGCAAGCGCATCTTTAGTCTTCTGAACTTGGACGGCCATGTCAGAAATCTTTTGACGGTAGTCGAACCAGTTTTGTATTGCTGGAGCAAGAGTGAAAACACCAACCACAATCATGATCAATACAGTTGCGGTTCGAGCATTCCAGTCGATTGACGACAACCACTCGCGAGTATCCGCGAGACCGGCTTTTACATTCACGCCGGAGCGAGCACTGCTTGCA
>JBFYJA010000141.1:0-2878 GCA_041311675.1 Micrococcales bacterium
CAGCTATGCATTCCATCGTTGGGCGTCTGGCGCAAAATTGGAGCAGGTCCTAGACATCGCCGACCTACTGCCCGGTGACTTCATCCGATGGGCAAAGCAAGTCATTGATGCACTTGATCAAATTGCTCAAAACACCGAGGGCAAGCTCTCCGAAACAGCCAAGAATTCCATCGACCAAGTAAAGCGAGGGATTGTTGCCTACAGTTTCTACGGCTAAAAATACTCTGGTGCTTAGTTTGTTTGGGCTCGCCGGTGGCCTGATTTCATCTATGGCTTACCCTGATAATGCAATCTGGATAGCAATATTCCCTGCCACTGCATTGATGCTCTACGCAATTGCCAGTGCTAGCGGCAAGCAATCACTTGTGGTTGGACTAGTTACTGGATTTACTTTCTACGCATCGCAAATTCCTTGGATGACGGTTTACCTTGGGCCGGTCCCATGGTTAGCGCTTTCAATTCTTGAAGGGATAATCTACGCCGTTGGAGCTTGGGCGATAAACCGATTCCTAAATACCAGAAGAACTCATTCTCCGGTAATCATCGCTCTAGCCATAGCTGCGCTTTGGGTTGCAAGGGAATGGTTAGCTTGCAATTTCCCATACGGTGGCTTTCCATGGTCACGACTCGCACTTTCGCAATCGAATTCTCCTCTGGCTAACTGGGTTTACTGGGGCGGAATTTCCTGGTTGAGCTTCGTAATCGTTTTTGCAACCGCTCTGGTGATGTTCAGTTGGAAGACGAAGTTGAAGCCAGCACAGTGGGCAACTAGTCCGGTTGCGCTGATTCTGGTTCTGATTTTCCTAATTCCGCAACTAACAGCGACTTCTAGTCAAGGCACCACAGAAAAAATCGACGTCGCTGCTGTGCAAGGAAATGCAAATGCCGGACTCTTTGCAAACCCAAAACCGGGAAGCATCCTAAAAAATCACTTGGATGCCTCACGGAAGCTGCTAAACGCAACCGAAAAGCCTGACGTCGTGATCTGGCCAGAGAATGCAGCTGACCAGAATCCACTAAAACCAGGTATTGCAAAATCTCAAGTGCGGAATTTTGTTGATCAGATTGATGCACCGCTAATTCTTGGCACCATTACGTCTCGTGGAAACGACATCTATAACAGCTCAATTCTTTGGCTGCCAAAAGTCGGACCGGTCGATTGGTACGACAAGAAGCGACCAGTTGCATTTGGAGAGTTTGTTCCGGACCGTGAATTCTTTCACCTGCTTGCTCCTGAACTCATTGACTTGATTCCGCGTGGATACAGTTTTGGGACACGCGACGGAATCTTTACAATTCCGAAAGCTGACTCCAAACTCGGCACCATGATTTGCTTTGAAGTTGCCGTTGATGACATAACCAGAGATCTGGTTAATCAAGGTGCCAAATTACTGATAGTGCAAACGAACAACTCTGATTTTGGAACCACTAACGAATCCGCACAGCAACTAGCTATAGCCAGGCTACGTGCCATTGAGAGTGGGAGAGTGGTCGTGAACATTTCCACAGTTGGTCTCTCGGCGATCGTCCTTCCATCTGGAGAAGTAGTCGATTCTCTTGAGGCTTACAAGCCTGGAATTATGCGCAAGCGACTAGACCTGCTCGTGGATAAAACCCCGGCGATGGTATTTGGCGGATCAATTGACCTAATCATCAATTTTGCGGCTCTTGGGATTATGGTTTCTACTATTCGAAGAAGGGGGCGAGCATGACGAGCGATTATCTAGTGATTATGCCTACCTACAACGAGAAGGACAATTTACCTCAATCGATTTCAGAGCTATTTAAATACAACCCTTCGGTCGACCTGTTAGTCGTTGATGATGCCAGCCCGGATGGCACTGGCCAATTAGCAGATCAAATTTCACAAGCGAACAAACGAATATCGGTACTCCATCGTTCAAGTAAGGAAGGCCTTGGACCTGCTTACCTAGCTGGATTCGAATATGGTTTACGGCACGACTACAAGTTCCTGGTGGAAATGGATGCAGACGGTAGCCATCGAGCGGTCGACCTTCCGCAATTGATAACGGCAAGCAAAGCCGCCGACTTGGTGATTGGTTCGCGTTGGGTATCTGGTGGTGAGGTAGTGAACTGGCCATTACTTAGGAAGCTAATTTCTAAGGCTGGCAATTTATATACTCGAGTTTTACTCCGTAGCAATGTCCGCGACATGACAGCCGGGTTCAGAATATATCGTTCAGAGTTTTTGCAAAAGCTAAACCTGAATAACGTGGCATCTCATGGTTATTCATTTCAGGTTGAAATGGCGTGGAGAAGTATTCAGGCGAAAGCGCGAATTATTGAAGTGCCTATCACTTTTGTTGAACGCGAACAAGGCGTATCAAAAATGACCGGAGCCATTGTTGCAGAAGCGCTTTGGTTAGTAACTAAGTGGGGGATTTCTAGAAAACTCTAGATTTCAGCCTTGCCCGTTGCGCGTCGTGCCTTTATGTAATCGATACGCTCCTGAAGAATTTCTTCCAACTCTTCTTTAGTTCGACGCTCGAGAAGCATCTCCCAGTGGCTGCGTCCTGGACGATCATGAGTGACTTCTAACTCAACAAATTTTCCGTCTTTAACTAGAGCTGCTTCTTCTGAACATTGACGGCACTGCCACATCTCAGGAACTTCAGCATCCGCAGCAAAAACTAGCTCGGTGGTGTGACCGTTTCCGCAGCGATACGAGAAATTTTGACGCTCGACAAAGTTAACACCAACTTCATTTTCAAGACTTTGAGCACCATTTGGACATTTTCTGGTTTACAGTTGTATCCCATAATTCCAACACGCCAGACTTTTCCCGCCAGGTCTCTTCTGAGGCACAGATACTCGTAAGACTTATTCCGGCAGGCATAACATAATCTTTCATAAAAAG
>JBFYJA010000142.1:0-2845 GCA_041311675.1 Micrococcales bacterium
GAACCTGAGCCGGTTGCCGCTGCCGGATTCGCGACTGGAAGTTTTGACATCATTGAATCGGCTGAGCAGAGTGCAGACGAAGGTCAAGATGAGTTTGATTACCTGTTGACCAACGGTGAATTACCGTTCGCAAAAGAACCGCAGAGCAAAAAGAGTGACAAGCCGCTGTCGACAATTTCTCGTCGGTCAAAGGCAATATCACAGTTGTTCATCTGGGGTGGCTTAACAGTTGGAGCAGCACCTTTGGCATTAGCGGCGTTTCTTTCAGGATTGCCGAATCCTGGCGATGCAATTTTGGCTATAGCAATCGGTTTACTTTTTAGCTCAGCCATCATTTCTGTTGCTGCGATTGCCGGTAAGCGAAGTGGTTTGTCGACGCTTATTTTGGCTCGTGCAGCTTTCGGTGTGCATGGCAACTTGGTGTCTGCGATTCCACTGGTGATTATCAAGCTTGTCTTTGGCGCAGCCGTTCTCTACCTTGCAACTGGAGTATTTGATGGCGTATTTGCTGGTGTCCCAGCTTTATCTGAGTCTGTAAACAGTTCTTTACCTGGTTTCACCTGGCAGGCTGCGGTATTGGCGGCATTGCTGATATTTGGTGGGGTGCTGGCCTTCTTCGGCGGCAAAGTTCTCTACTGGGCTCAGCTTTCAGTTGGAGCGTTCGGTGTTGTTGCGGTGATTGCGTTTATTGTCGCAACTGCTGGGGAGATTGACTTCTCGGTGTTAACTTTCACGCCAAACGCGAGTTTCTTCGAGTTGATGGTTATTTCTAGTTTTGTCGGAGTGTTCTTCGGCGCCTTCTGGATCACAGCGGTTGCTGAGTTCACTCGTAAAATTCCGATGCGCGAATCTGGCGTGAAGGTGTCTACGTACGTTGCGCTTGCGACTGGTGTGCTGCCTCTGCTTATTGCGAGTTATGGGTTGATCGGAATTCGCTCTATTGCATCGATTGAGAAGATTTCGACCGTCAAGTCTCCAATCTTGCTACTTTCGAAAGTGCTTCCGGCCTGGTCTGCAAACATTTTGCTCTACAGTGCAGTTGCAACCCTGATCATTTGGGTCGCTTCTTGGATGTACGCAACAAGTGTTTCATTCGCAGCTATTGGTGCAAAATTGCGACCTGCAATTAGTCAGCCGACACTAGTGGTAGTGACCGTCTTGCTTGCCACGTTGGTAACGCCATACGTGGATCTGTATTTCGTTGCAGTAATCGTTTTGGCTTGGGCTGGAATATTTGTTGGCGATGTTGCAATTCGCAGAATTGCTTATCACGAGGTATCGCTTGCAAGAGATTATGGCTTCTACAAGTCTTGGAACTGGATCAACATCACAGGATTCCTATTGGCGGTTGTAGTCGGATTAGGTCTGCTTGGAAATGTCGAAGGGCCATGGTCTTGGTTGGGCTACATCAGCGATTCATACCTAGCCATCGGAATCTTTATCGCACCGTTTGTTTCTTTCCTCTTTCCAATTCTTTTCGGACGTAAGCGAATTGCTCTGCAGGAGCAAGAAGTTCTCAAGATCGAGGCACGTAAACACGACCTTGCAGATGTGGATACCGAATAGCAATGGTCAGTGTTCGGGACGTAGTCGCTGCAGCTGAAAAACTCTGGCCTATCGCTGGCGCAGAGGAGTGGGATCGACCTGGTCTGGTTGCTGGTTCAGCTTATGCGGAAGTCTCTAAAGTTCTCCTGTCGGTAGATATCACATCTGAGCTAATCACTGATGCAAAAGATGGTGGTTTCGACTTCGTTATTTCACACCACCCCTTCCTATTGCGCGGGGTCGATTCGGTAGCGGAGACTACGAATAAGGGTGCCGTCTTAAGTGTGGCCATTAGAGCTGGTATCGCACTTTATGCTGCACATACCAATGCGGACATCACAGCTACTGGAGTCTCCGCAACGCTGGCTCAGGCTTTCGGCCTAAGAGATGTCTTGGCGCTCTCACCGGCGAGGGGAAATCTGGGCCACGGTCGCGTTGGAAATCTGCCAACCCCGATGAAGCTAGTCGATTTCGCCAGACTTGTCGGAAAAGTTCTGCCAGCAACCGCTGCCGGCCTAAAAGTTGCAGGCGATGCGCACCTTGAGGTTGAAACTGTTGCTCTATGTGGTGGAGCAGGTGACGCATTCTTGTTGGATGCACTTGGTTCAGGTGCAGATGTTTATGTGACTTCAGATTTGCGTCACCATCCAACCCAGGATGCGCTGGAAGCGGCTAAAGCCATTGGAAAGTCGTTTGCGATTATTGACATTTCGCACTGGGCAGCTGAATCACTTTGGCTAGATGTAGCCGCAAAAGAACTGTCTATTGCGGTTCCCGGTGTTAAGTTTGTAGTTAGCGATCTAAGAACAGACCCTTGGGATTTCGCGGTAACTCAATAGATTAGGCAGATGCAAATGAAGGCAAGTCAGCAGCAACAAGAAACCTTGCTGGATTTAGGGCAAATTGATTTGCAAATCCGCCGTTCCAAACTAGCTTTGGATGCTTTGAATGAAGGTTCCGAACTTGATGCCGTTCGTGCGGAACTTATGCAACTATCGGAGTTATTGCTAAACAAGCGCAACGCGCTCGATGCTCTAGAAGTAGATTTGGGTAGAGCTGCTCAAGATTTGGAATTGGTTGACGAGCGCATCCGTAAAGATAATGACCGACTCGAGCAGAGCAGTAACCCGAAAGATATCCAAGGTATTCAACACGAATTGATTTCACTTGCCAAGCGCAAGGACACGCTGGAACGGTGCTACGAAATGTTTCCCAAGCTGAAGGTCCGCTCGGATCAGGCGGCGGGGACCTTGTCCGGCGGCGAGCAGCAGATGGTGGCCATCGGCCGCTGCCTGATGGG
>JBFYJA010000143.1:0-2814 GCA_041311675.1 Micrococcales bacterium
CTGGGATCGAACCAGTGACCCCTTCCATGTCAAGGAAGTGCGCTACCGCTGCGCCAATCGACCGTATGTCTTTGAAGACAGATTTGTAACTTGAGGTGGAGACGGGATTTGAACCCGTGGTTTTACAGCTTTGCAGGCTGCTGCTTTGGGCCGCTCAGCCACTCCACCATTCAAATCAAGAACTTGAGCCCTTGATTACATGGGGCTTACGCCCGCTGCGAGCGGATGACGAGATTCGAACTCGCGACCCCAACCTTGGCAAGGTTGTGCTCTACCAACTGAGCCACATCCGCGTATCTTGTTTCCAAGACCTAGATACTCTAACCCAGAAACTGGGCTATTTACAACTACCCGCGCCACTTCCAACGAGGATCATTTCCTGAATAACCCAACTCCCCATGTTGAATCAAGTCCACGCCAGCGATTTCTTCAGTGCTGGTAACGCGGAAACCAATTGTCTTTTGAATCCCGGTAGCCAAGAGCCATGAGATTACAAAAGCATAGATACCTACGGCTAAGCAACCGATTGCCTGTTTTCCAAGCTGCTCAAAGCCGTGACCAAAGAACACACCAGTACCGTCTGCAAATAGTCCGATGTATAGGGTTCCAATGAGACCGGCAACCAAGTGCACACCTACAACGTCAAGTGAATCGTCGAAGCCAAATCGGTATTTGGCCTCGATGGCAATGGCACAGACAACACCAACAATCGCACCAAGGACTAAAGCCCAAGTTGGGTCGAGGTAGGCGCATGACGGAGTGATTGCAACGGCACCAGCAACTGCACCAGTTGCAACTCCAATTGACGTTGCTTTACCGTGTTTGACTTTTTCGAACAAGCCCCACGACAGCATCGCACCAACCGGTGCCGCGAGAGTATTTATAAAGGCCAGTGAGGCAATGCCATCCGCAGCTGCTTCCGAACCCGCGTTGAATCCGAACCAGCCAAAGATCAATATCGCAGCACCGATCAACACGAGTGGTACGTTATGTGGCGCATGCATTCCCTTGGTGAATCCGAATCTCTTGCCGACAACAAGTGCAACCGCTAATGCTGATGCACCTGATGCCACCTCGACAACCGTTCCACCAGCAAAATCCAGTAGACCGATTTCATGAACTAACCAACCACCCGACACAACTTTGCCATCGACAACTGTGAAATTGAAAACCCAGGATGCAACAGGAAAATAGACCAATGTCGCCCACAAGCCGGCGAAGACCATCCAAGATCCGAATTTTGCGCGGTCAGCAATCGCACCTGAAATTAGCGCGACAGTGATAATTGCGAATGTTCCTTGGAAACCTCCGAAGGCGAGCGGAAAACCATCCTCGGATTTCGCTGCATCAAGTGCGTCGTTCATAAACAACTTGCTCGGTGTGATACCGAATACAGAATCGATGCCGATAAAGCCTCGATCCGAACCATTCGCGAAAGATATCGCATAACCGTAAACAATCCAGAGAACTCCGATTAGTCCAAGTGAACCAAATGACATCATCATCATCGAAACGACGCTCGATGCTCGAACTAAACCTCCGTAAAAGAACGCCAAGCCAGGTGTCATGAAAAGCACCAAAGCTGAGCAAATTATGAGGAACATCGTTGCGTCTGGGTTCACTTCATCCCCTTATGGTCCGGACGGGACAGAGGGAAGGCACCTGAGTGCCTTCCCTCGTCTAGATTACTTGAGTTGTTGGAACTTAGCCTCGGTCGGCACCGAAAGCGTAGGCTTCTTCACCGTGAACAACGGTATCGATTCCAGCAATCTCGTCTTCGGCCTTAACTCGGAATCCAATTGTCTTCTCTACGATGAAACCAATAATCAGAGCCATTACAAAGCTGTAAACGAGAACCGCGCCAGCACCAATTGCCTGAGCTCCAAGCTGTTGGAATCCGAAACCGAAAGCAGCCCCGACACCATTTCCAAAGATTCCGATCCACAAGGTACCGACAATTCCGCCGACAAGGTGAATACCAACTACGTCAAGTGAGTCATCGAAACCAAGGCTGAACTTCAACTCAATAGCCAGAGCACAAAGTACACCCGCAACCAAACCAAGAAGTAGACCCCATACTGGGTCCAAAGAGGCGCAGGCTGGGGTGATAGCAACCAAACCAGCTACTGCACCTGAACCGGCGCCAATAGACGTTGCTTTGCCGTGCTTAATTTTCTCAATGATGATCCACCCGAGCATCGCTGCAGCCGGTGCTCCAATGGTGTTAATAAACGCAAGAGAAGCAAGTCCATCAGCAGCAACTTCTGAACCGGCGTTGAAACCAAACCAGCCGAACCAAAGCAAAGCTACGCCTAGAAGAGTAAGTGGAACATTGTGAGGCTGGTTTATTCCCTTGCTGAACCCGAAGCGCTTGCCGAGAACAATGGCAAGTGCGAGACCGGCAGCTCCCGCATTAATGTGAACCGCTGTACCACCAGCAAAGTCAATTGCACCTAGGTTGTAAACAATCCACCCACCATCGACGACCTTGCCGTCTTCTAGAGTGAAGTTGAAAACCCAGTTAGCAACCGGGAAGTAAACGATCGTTGCCCAAAGACCTGCAAAAACCATCCAAGCGCCGAATTTTGCTCGGTCCGCAATCGCACCAGAAATAAGTGCAACGGTAATAATCGCAAATGTAGCCTGGAACGCGACGAATGCGAGCGACGGGAATGCGGTGCCCTCTGGTGGATTTAGTGAGCTCTCTACTTGAGCGCTCAGACCGATCGCTGACGTATCAATTCCAAACCAACCGTCAATTCCAAAGAAGGTGTCCGAACCGGCGCCTGAGAATGAAATCGCATAGCCATAGAT
>JBFYJA010000025.1:0-9006 GCA_041311675.1 Micrococcales bacterium
TCCTTGCAGCAGTATTTGCAATTCAACTTCCTTGGTTCAACGCCGTGGGTTACACCCAATTTGGCGAAGACCCATACCAGTGGTTCCGCTCAGTAACCCTTCCGGTGTTGGCACTTTCATTTGCCGGTATCGCTTCCGCTTCGAACCAGGTTCGTGGTTCAGTGAAGGACGCACTGGAGATGGACTACGTTCGAACATTGCGTGCACGTGGCTTGTCATTCCAGCGTGTGGTTTACAAGCACGTGCTTCGTAACGCAGCTGGTCCAGCACTTTCAATCATCGGTGTCCAGTTCGTTGGAATGATTGGTGGTTCGATTTTGATTGAACAGATCTTCGCGATTCCTGGACTTGGCCCAGTGGCTGTTTCATCGACCGCCATGAGCGACATTCCAACCATCATGGGCTTGGTAATGATCACCGCAATGATAGTTATCGTCATGAACCTAATCGTCGACCTGCTTTCAGCAGCACTAAACCCTAAGGTGCGTTTGTCATGAGCCAAAAGAACAAAAAACGTAGCGACAGCCTCGCACTCAAGGTACTTAGCAACCCGCTTGGTGTCACCTCGGTTGCAATCATTCTTGGGTTCATCCTGTTTGGAATCATCGTTCCTATGGTTAGTCCATGGGACCCGAACAGTCCAGACATCTACAGCTCATTAACCATGCCGAGCGCAGACCACTGGTTCGGTGCTGACAGCGCCGGACGTGACGTATTCACTCGTTTGGCAATGTCTACTCGATTTAGCTTGATGACAGCTTCGGTTGCAGTGATCGTGGCAATCGTTTGCGGTGTAGTCACAGGATTGATCGCCGGTTACTTTGGTGGCTGGTTCGACAACGTATCTAACTGGATCACCTCAATCGTCATGGCCCTTCCTGGTCTTGTGGTTTTGCTTGCATCAATTACAGTCATCGGCCCATCGATGTGGTTCTCAATGGCAATCTTCGGTGTGCTTATGTCACCGGCGTATTTCCGTTTGGTTTACACAACCGTTCGCGGTGTTCGCAACGAGCTATACGTTGACGCTGCGCGTGTAGCTGGATTGACCGACTTACGAATTATTTCTCGTCACATTCTTGGTGTGGTTCGTGCGCCAATCATCATTCAGACTGCGATTGTTGCATCGATTGCAATCGCGATTCAGTCGGGTATTGAGTTCTTGGGATTGGGTGACCGCAATACTCCTTCATGGGGTGCGATGCTCAACGAAGCATTCATGAAGATCTACGACTTCCCTATCCTTCTAATCTGGCCAAGCCTTACCATCGCAGCCATTTCCATCTCATTGGTTATCTTTGCGAACACCGTACGTGATGAATTGGAACGCACTGGCCCACGTCGTAAGAAGGTCAGCGCTGGAAAGAGTGCTGCTCAGCAGGCGGCGGATGACGCAGCCGAGGCGACACTGGTTCACGAGGACACCAGTCGCAAGGACAAGGAGCTAATCCTTGAGGTCAAGGACCTTGCCGTTGGCTACCCAGATGGTGTCGGTGGCATCAAGCAGGTTGTTCACGATGTTGACCTAAAGATTCACAAGGGTGAGGTCGTTGGCCTTATCGGTGAGTCAGGTTCTGGAAAAACTCAAACAGCATTCTCTGTGCTTGGTCTTTTGCCAGCCGGCGGACGTGTAGTTGCCGGTTCGATTCAGTTCGAAGGCCAGGAGCTTCGCGGAGCCGCAGCAAAGGCCTACGACAAAATCCGCGGTGGTCGCATCAGCTACATTCCGCAGGAGCCAATGAGCAACCTTGACCCTTCATTCACCATTGGTACTCAGCTTGTTGAGCCGATGATGAAGGTGCTTGGCATCTCAAAGAAGGAAGCCACCACTCGCGCAATAGGTTTGCTTGAGCGCGTAGGTATTCCTTCACCAACAACCACCATGAAAAAGTATCCTCACGAAATTTCTGGTGGCCAGGCTCAGCGCGTACTGATCGCGGGTGCGGTTTCTTGTAACCCAGATTTGATCATCGCTGACGAGCCAACCACAGCATTGGACGTAACCGTTCAGGCTGAGGTTCTTGATTTGCTTCGCGAATTGCAGAAGGAAACCAACACCGCTCTCCTACTAGTGACCCACAACTTTGGTGTGGTCGCCGACCTCTGCGACTACATCAACGTGATGCAGAACGGTCGAATCGTAGAAGCCGGTGGAGTTGTTGACATCTTCAAGAAGGCTAAGCACCCATACACCCAGTCACTGTTGAACTCGATTCTCGAGGGCGGACCAGGACGCGGTAAGTACGTAGCACCGAAGGGTAACTAATCATGACTCTGTTGAATATTGAAAACGTAGAAGTTACCTACAAGGGCAAGGGTCGCAAGAAAGACTTCAAGGCGCTCAAGGGAGTGTCACTCGACATTCGCCCTGGTGAGTGTGTTGGTCTGGTGGGCGAATCCGGTTCAGGTAAAACCACGCTTGGACGTGCAGTGCTCGGACTAGCTCCGGTTACCGCAGGTTCGATCAAGCTAAACGGTCACGAAATCTCACACGCATCACGCGATGAGCGCCGCGACCTAGCTCGTGACATCCAGGTTGTTTTTCAAGACCCTTACTCATCATTGAACCCATCAATGACTATCGAGCAGATCTTGGCCGAGCCACTTATGGTTCGAGACTGGACTAAGGAAGCCGCGTCTAAGCGTGTACGTGAACTGCTAGACGCAGTTGCGCTGCCTGCTGATGCAGCCGACCGCCGTCCTCGCGAGTTCTCTGGTGGTCAGCGTCAGCGCATTGCGATTGCTCGCGCTCTTGCACTGGACCCAAAGCTAATCGTGTGTGACGAGCCAGTTTCCGCGCTAGACCTCAGCACCCAGGCTCGCGTCTTGGACCTCTTCCTTGAGATCCAGGAACGCACCAATGTTGCTTACCTCTTTATCTCTCACGACCTTGCAGTGGTGCACCACCTGAGCCACCGCATCGCCGTGATGTACCAGGGAGAAATCGTGGAGTGGGGCGATGGCGAGCAGGTCTCGACTAAGCCAAACCACGCGTACACCAAGCGCCTCATGATGGCAGCACCAGTTCCAGATCCAATCGAGCAAGCCAAGCGGCGCGAAGAGCGACGTCACATGCTGGCCGCAGGCATCATCTAGTTCACAATCTAAAGAAAGCAAAACTATGTCTTACGACAAGGCAGCCGAACTGACTGCAAAACTTTCACTCGAAGAGAAAGTTGCATTTCTAACCGGCTTTGACTTTTGGAACACCGTTCCAAACGACAAGATCGGTTTGCGCAAGCTACTTCTCTCTGATGGCCCTGCCGGTGTTCGCGGAGAGTTCTGGGATGAGCGCGACAACTCGCTGAACCTTCCATCGGGAACCGCACTCGGTTCAACCTGGAGCATCGAGTTTGCCGCCGAGTATGGTCGCGTGCTTGCTCGTGAAGCAGCACGCAAGGGAGTTGACGTTGTACTCGGTCCAACCATCAACTTGCACCGCACACCGCTTGGTGGTCGTCACTTCGAATGTCTGAGCGAAGACGCGATGTTGACCGGCGCCCTTGCAGCCAACTACACCAAGGGAATGCAGTCACTCGGAAAAGGTGCTTGCCCTAAGCACTATGTTGCCAACGACTTCGAAACCGATCGTTACAACGTAGACATCCGTGTTGATGAGCGCACTCTAAACGAGCTTTACCTTCGTCCATTCGAAGATGCAGTGGTTGACGGCAAAGCTTGGACCATCATGAGTTCATACAACAAGGTCAACGGCACCACTCTTACTGAGAATGACTTGCTTCAGGATCCACTGCGTAGCAAGTGGAACTTTGACGGGGTAGTGATTTCTGACTGGACCGCTGTTCGATCTCTCGAATCAGCCAAAGCAGAACAAGACCTAGTAATGCCTGGCCCGGTTGGCCCATGGGGCGACGTCTTAATTGCTGCCGTAAAGAGCGGCGACATTGACGAAGCCACCATCGACCGCAAGATTACTCGCCTACTAGTTCTTGCCGACCGCGTTGGCGCTATTGGCAAGGACGGCAAGACTCTGGCAGACCCTGCACGCAGCAACGACATCCCTGCTGAAGGCGTGGCATTTGCCCGCAAGGCTGCGGTTGAAGGCTCAGTACTACTTGAGAATGACGGCATTCTGCCAATCAACCTCAAGGAAGCCGGCAAGGTTGCGCTCATCGGTCACAATGCGAACGCTGCTCGTACTCAGGGTGGCGGTTCAGCAACCGTTATGCCAAAGACCGTTGTTACTCCGCTAGACGCACTTAAAGCCGAACTTGGCACCAAAGTGCGTTACTCAATTGGTGCAGTGGTTCAGGTTGGCGTTGCCGAACTTCCACAGCACTCGCTACGAAACCCACACACCAACAACCCTGGTGTGCACGTTGAATTCCTAGATGAAAACGACAACGTAACCTACGTTGAAGAACGCCTTGGCAGCAACCTGCTTTGGTTGGGTGCGATGGACGTGCCAATTCCTACTACTTCAAAGTTGAAGTTGTCTACCGTTTACACTCCAACCGAAACCAGCGAAGAGCTCTTCGGTTTTGGAACTGTTCAGCCAACCAAGATTTATTTTGATGGCGAAATCTTCCTCGACAAGCACCTTCCGATCGACACCGATGACCCATTCGCCCCATTGATGGATCCTCCGTTTGCCACCAAGAAGTACACCTTCGAAATTGGCAAGCCAGTACACATCGACATCGAAGTTGACTGGCGTGGACGAAGCGGTCTTCAGTCTGCGGCGCAGAACTTCATCTTTGGTATCGAAGCCGATGCGGCACTTGGTGACAAGAACATCGCCGATGCCGTTGCTGCTGCCAAGCAATCAGACGTTGCCATCGTTGTGGTTGGAACCAACTCAAAGGTTGAGTCTGAAGGTCTTGACCGCAAGAACCTTGACCTACCTGGCCGCCAGAACGAATTGGTTGAGGCAGTCGTTGCAGTGAACCCGAACACCATCGTGGTAGTCAACTCAGGTTCGCCGGTACTACTTCCTTGGCGTCACAAAGTCCGTGCCGTGCTGCTCACCTACTTCGGCGGACAGGAAATGGGTAACGCTCTAGTCGACGTCCTAACCGGTGCTGCAGAGCCTGGTGGGCGCCTACCGACCACTTGGGCAGGCAAGTTCGAAGATGTGCCAGTGACCAACTGTGACGCCTCTCAACCTGGCAACTTCGTTAACTATGAAGAGGGCATCCACATCGGATACCGCGCATGGTTGAAGCACAACCTCAAGCCGGCCTACGAGTTCGGTTACGGCCTTGGCTACACCACCTGGAGCATCGACAGCATCGAAGCCCCAGCCAACCTAGGCAAGGGCGAGAGCTTCACAGCCAAGGTCAAGGTGACCAACACCGGTAACCGCAAGGGCAAGCACGTTGTGCAGATCTACGCATCTCGCAAGGACAGCTCAATCGACCGTCCGGTTCGATGGCTAGTTGGGTTCTCTGAGGTACACGCCAACGCTGGCGAAACCAAGGATGTCTCAATCAACATCAAGGGACGCGAATTCGCAAACTACGACAACGGCTGGAACTACGAAGCAGGAACATTCCAACTTCACGCAGCCTCAAGCGTAAACAAGCTCGAAGCAGAAACAAGCGTCACGCTGAGCTAGTCAGTAAACACTTGCACACCCCAGGCGGAGATTTCCCCTGGGGTTTCTGCTATCACGGAGTTCAACTCGCGTGCGAACTTCAACTGAGCAGGCTGCCAGCTCCAGTTGAAAACAAAATACGCAGTGCGACCATCGGCCAACTCTGCGCGATTGACAACCACACTCTGCGATGAAGAACTTATCGGCGAAGTGAATCCGATTTCAGAAACTAACTCTGCGCCGATGTGCTTCGACAAATCTGCATCTGGATAAACAGCGAGGTAACGAACTGTTCCCTTACCGAGTGAAACCTTGGTCAACGCTGCATACTCGCCAAAGAATGGGTGATCCAAACGTAGTGAAACTTCGCCGCCTTCGATTGGCTGAAGTTCATCCAACCAGCCATAACCAGCACCGACCACTTCACCATTTGGCTTTACGGCATTCAAAGGCATAGTCAAGTTCGAGAACTCGTTGTAGTTTCCAACCACATCCACAAAACCTGCCGGTTGTTGCTCAACGCGAATCACGTTGTCGACGCCGGCAAATCCGGTGCGCGGAGTAATCACCAGCTGACCTCCGGCTTCGGCGTATCGTCGAGCAAATACCAAGACCTCATCCGAGGCAATGTAAAGACTGTGCAAAATCATGATCGGGTGCTTTGCCAAGAATCCCGAAACATCATCGAGCGGCAACTGGTTGTCGCCATAGATCTGCACGCCAAGGCCATTCGAATAGGCGATCTCATAAGACGATTGGCTGGTCTTGTCATAGCTGGCAGGGTCCACCCAGCCGCTTGGCTGACGCAGTGGACCTTGGAACTCAAAGGCCCAGCGAGACGCCGTAGAGAGCACCAGGGCCACCTCAGCGGCTGGTTTGAGCTTGCCCAATCCAGAGAGAACCTCCATGGTCTTGGCAGTCTCAACGAAACTTTCATAGGTGCGGCCAGGCACCAAACTCTGCGGCAAAACACCACCCCAGTGGTTCTCAATGCCGTATGGCAAAGTGTGCCAATGCCAGTACTCCACCATCTCAGCTCCACGAGAAACCATGTTCACGGCCGCTTGCTTGAACTGCCCCGGGAAATGCGGGAAGGCCGCCATTGCCGGCCCCTGTGATTCTGAGTTGCCGTTGGTCTCCGTCACCAAGAAGTTGTCCTGCTTGATGCCGCGAGCCGTATCGCAGATCATGTTCAGTGCAGAAGCGCCATGAAGTGGAACCCAGAATGGCTTGGCAACATCTTCACCGGGCGCAGGCTTGTGAGTTGGATGCGCCAAACCATCCTGCGATGCGTAATAAACGTTAACTGATGTCACATCCAACGATTCACCAATCGTGAAATTGTCCATACCTGGACGACTCAACGCAACACAAGTCGTGATGAACTGCGACTCAGGAATTAGCGAACGAATGATTTCGCGCTGCCACTGCAAAAACTCATTAGTGATTTTCGCTTGATGTTCACGCCAAGCCAATAGATAACTTGGATTGGTATTGCCATCTGGGCGCCAGAGTTCTTCAAATGAAGCCAAAGCGTGCGACCAGTAGGTCAACCCCCATGCCGAGTTCAAAGCTTCAACAGTTCCGTACTGAGCACGCAATGATTCGATGAATGAAGCAAACACGCCATCGTTGTGCAATAGTTCAGCACCTGGTTCGTTGTCCACCTGCCAACCGATCACTGCCGGATGCGACGCATAACGCGACACCATCTTGCGAATCACTGGCTCACACAATTCACGGAACTTTGCCGAGGAATAATCCGCGTTCTGACGGTGTCCGTAAGGAATAGGTGCGCCGGTGTGCTTGTGAGCCACCACCTCTGGATAGTTCAGGAACACCCAGCGCGGCAGCGCATAAGTAGGTGTGCCAATGATTACTGAAATCCCGTTAGCCGAAGACCGATCCAAACTCGGCTGCAGCCAGTCAAGATCAAACTTGCCCTGCTCAGGCTCCCACTTCTGCCAAACCGACTCCCCAACGCGAATCACAGAAAGCCCAGCCTCTCGCATCAATCGGAAGTCTTCGTCGGTGCGAGCCGCAATCTCAATGCCGTTAGCGTCGGTTACTTTCGCCTGGTGGTATTCGTTGTAATAGGCGGCGCCATAAAGAATGCGGTCGAGTGAGGTCATGATCCAAGCCTATTTCCCTATTTGAGTGCTGCCGCTAATAACGAGATTTCGGCAGCGATTCCAGACATTAGGCGCTCGACATCCTTCTCGATGTCTCTGAAAAGTTCCAGACCTGCCTTGGTGAGATTAACCTTGCGCACTCTTGCATCGAGGTCTTCCTCAAGATGTTCTATGTAACCAAGTTTCTCGAGTGGGGCCAGCGCGCGCGTGACGCCGGAAATTGAAAGCGATACTTTTTCGGCCAGATCAACTCGACGAATGCCGTTGGTGCCGCCGGCTTCGATGGCACGAAGGATCACAAACTCACTAAAACTGGCTCCGTAAACCAAGCCCTTCTTTTCGGTTGCGTTCACGAGCTCGCGAATGGCGAGGTATTTATCAAGAGTTGCCATGCAGTGACTTTAGTTGAGAGATAGTTGAGCACGCAAGTATCTCGATTAGAAAAATAAAATCCCAGGCCTCGTGAGAAGGAACTGGGATTTTGTGCGCCCCCCGGGACTTGAACCCGGAACCCACTGATTAAGAGTCAGTTGCTCTGCCGATTGAGCTAGAGGCGCGAGTTGGCTTTTCAGCACAACAAGGGTCAAGAATAGCAGATTTGAAGGGCTGGTTGCCAATCGGTGGGCGGTTAGGCTGGAGGTATGGCGAACCTAGAAATTGGCGACAAGGCACCGGCTTTTGGTGTGCTGGATCAGGACGGCAACAAGGTCAAGCTGTCTGACTACAAGGGCAAGAAAGTCATTTTGTACTTCTACCCAGCCGCTTCTACCCCTGGTTGCACCAAAGAAGCCTGCGACTTCAACGACAATCTAAACCCGTTCAAAAAGGCCGGATATTTGGTGCTCGGCATTTCGCCGGATCCCATCGCCAAGTTGAAGAAATTCCAGACCAATCAGGATCTGAACTTCCCACTGCTCTCGGATGAAGAGCTTGAGGTGCACAAGGCTTACGGAGCTTATGGGAAGAAGAAGCTGTACGGCCGTGAGTATGTTGGTGTTATTCGTTCAACTTTCGTGATTGACAAAAAGGGCAAGGTTGAACTTGCTTTGTATAACGTGAAGGCAACCGGTCACGTTGCTTCTTTGAAGAAGCAGCTGGGCATTAACTAGTTATTCTTTGTCGACTTGCTCTTGAGTCTCGTCAACCACGTCTTTGGTAAATAAGAAGTAAATCGTCGCGAGTGAAGAGATAACTAAATAGCCGCCAATGTAGAAGTTAGCCCATTGCCCACTGAACGAGTTCCAGGCAACGCTAAGTTGAATTAGCTGCCAGAAGAATGCAGCAGACCTTGCCCAGCGTTTTTTGAAAACTAACTGT
>JBFYJA010000144.1:0-2794 GCA_041311675.1 Micrococcales bacterium
TCAACCTTGGCAACCGCAGAGGCCACAGAGTGGCACGGCGCCTGGACCACATTTGCTGCCCTCGAGAAATCATGGGCTTACCGCCAAGACCAGCTGCCTTCTACTCACCCGATCGTGGCCGAAATCAACGACCTCGAAGACGTTCAGGTTAACTTCGACGGAATTACCTACGCCAAGGGTGCTTCGGTTTTGAAGCAGCTCGTGGCTTGGGTCGGACAGGAAAAGTTCATGGCTGGCGTAAGCGCTTACTTCAAGAAGCACGCCTACCTAAATACTGAATTGCCAGATCTACTACGTCAACTAGAGGCGCAGTCAGGGCGCGACCTTAGATCCTGGTCTGCCAACTGGCTCGAAACTGCTGGAGTGAACACGCTTCGCCCGGTTTTGGAAATCGATGGCAACAAAATATCCAAACTTCAAATCGCACAAACTGCAATTGCGGAGCACCCAACCATTCGACCTCATCGAATGGCAATTGGTTTCTATAACTTGGTTGCTGGACAGCTGAAGCGCACTAAGCGAATCGAAATTGATGTTGATGGCGATCTGACTGACGTGCCGCAGGTTGCTGGAGAAGATCTCCCGGACCTACTACTGCTAAATGATGATGATCTCGCTTACGCAAAGATTCGCCTAGACGAAAAGTCGTGGGCAAATGCACTTAAGCACTTGAGTGACTTTGAAGACTCACTGGCACGCACCCTTGTGTGGGGTGCAGCTTGGGATGCAACTCGCGATGCCGAAACAAGTCCTCGCGAATTCATTTACTTAGTACTAAACAACATCGCAGCCGAAACTGAATCAACAACGATTCTCACTTTGCTTCGACAGTTGATTACTACCGGAAACCTCTACGTTTCCCCTAAGCACCGCGAGGAATATTTGGTTGCCATCGGTGATGGACTACTAAATCTTGCACGCAAGGTTGAGCCTGGCTCAGACCTGCAGCTACAGCTTCTTAAGTTCTTCCCACAGTTCGCTCGCACCGAAAACCAGCTTGACGCGCTTGACGCATTTTTGTCTGGCGCCGAAAAAATCAACGGACTGGAAATCGATGCGGACCTCAAGTGGGACCTCCTCACCGGCCTTGTGGTTGCTGGTCGTAAGGCCCAAGCAGACATTGATGCGCTATTAGCTGCCGACAATACCGCCAATGGACAGCGCGCCGCAGCAGGAGCAAAGGCAGCAATCCCTACCGCCGAAGCTAAATCCAAAGCCTGGAGCCAGTTGGTCGATGGTAGTGACCTGTCAAATGCGTTGGTACAGGCCGCAAGTCTCGGATTTGTTCGAGTCAATGACGCGGCTCTGCTAAGTCCTTATCTCGACCAATACTTCGATCAGGCACTGCACATCTGGAAGAAGAACACCTTCAAGATTGCCGAGTATCTCTTGGTGAACCTTTACCCGCTCGCTCTAGCTGGTGAGGAGCTGGTTGCTAAGACTAAGGAATGGATTGCTAAACCACAGATTAAGGAAATTCCTGCATTGCGCAGAATCCTGGTTGAGAACCTTGCAGCCGTTGAACGCGCACTTGCCGCACAGGAACGTGACTCGAAGGATAACTAATGGAACAGTTCATCGCTTTTTGGGAACAGTGGCAAACGCCAATCAGAATTCTGTTAATCCTGATCGGAACTCTCGTAGTTCGATGGATTGCCCTGATCTTGGTGAAGCGAGTGATTCGCGGAATTGAAGATGGCACTCGAAACAACAAGACATCGAAGTCAGACTCACCAATCGCAAAGGCTCGCGTTGTGCAACGCGCCAAGACGATGGGTTCAGTACTTAGCAACCTAATTACCTGGACACTAATTTTATTCGCAGCCGGATCGGTACTTTCCGAACTTGGAATTGCCGTGGGTGCACTAATCGCTAGTGCTGGAATCGTTGGAGCCGCAATTGGTTTTGGCGCACAAAGCTTGGTGCGCGATTTGATTAGCGGTATGTTCATCATCTTCGAAGATCAGTTTGGCGTGGGCGACTCAGTAGACCTCGGACAAGCTAACGGTGTTATTGAAACCGTTGGCCTTCGAGTAACTCAGGTGCGCGATGTATCCGGGACCCTTTGGTATGTACGCAACGGTGAAATAACTCGTGTTGGAAATCACACCCAGGGTTGGTCGCGCGTAATCCTGGACATCGCATTGCCTTACGACACCAAACTCGATAAGGCCAAAGCGGCAATCCTTGACGCGGCAAATGAACTGGTCAAGGACAACACCTTCAGCAAGCGCATGCTCGGAAAGCCCGAAATCTGGGGCATCGAGGCACTCACCGGCCGTCAATTGGTATTGCGCCTGGTGCAGCAGGTTGGCCCCCAGGATGCTGACGATGTCGCACGCGAACTTCGACTGCGCGTCAAAGAGAGCCTCGACAAGGCAAAGGTTTCGCTAGCCGATACACCGCTTTATGTAGAAGTAGCAGGCAAGGCGATTAAGTAACTTGTCTCACGAGGGCGAATTTGAAGACAAGGAACGAGTCGAAACCGTTCGCATCAAAGGTCTGAACGGTGAATTCAACCTTGCCGGAAATTTCTACGAGCGCGTTGGTGGCAGCGAGACTTTCAAGAAACTCGTAGACAAATTTTACGAAGGTGTTGCAACGGACGACATTCTTCGTCCGATGTATCCAGAAGAAGATCTTGGCCCTGCGGCTGAGCGACTTCAACTTTTCTTAGAGCAATACTGGGGCGGACCGACGACCTATCAGGAACAACGCGGACATCCAAGACTGAGAATGCGTCACCAGCCTTACAAAATCAATCCACTGGCACGCGAGCGTTGGCTCCACCATA
>JBFYJA010000145.1:0-2783 GCA_041311675.1 Micrococcales bacterium
CATCGGAATTCTTCCAAGCGGAGGATTCGTAATTCTTGACGGCAAGGTAACACCTGGTCTTGCAGCTGAAGGTTTGGCACGAGATGTTATCCGCGCCGTTCAGCAGGCTCGTAAAGATGCCGACCTAGATGTCAGCGATCGAATCAGGCTTTCGGTAATCGCAAGTGAAGATGTAATCGAGGCCGTGATGAATCACGCTGAACTGATCAAGGGTGAAACACTAACTCTCGAACTAGATGCTTCGGTTGGAAACGCAGCAGGTGGAGTAGAGGTTGGCGAAAACCAGCTGGTCGTTGTTGAGGTGGCAAAGCTTTGAGCGAAGCGACCTACTGGGCCGCTAGAGCCGACGAGGTTCTCGAATCACTCCTAACTCGTATACCCGAGAACAAACTTCGCCCACGATTAGAACCAACCGCTCGTGCAGTCGAGTTGCTTGGTGAGCCGCAAAGGTCTTACCGAGTAATTCATGTCACCGGGACAAACGGTAAGACCAGCACCACTCGATTCATCGAGAGAATCTTGCGCGAATTTGGACTTCGAACCGGCCGCTTTACCAGCCCTCACCTGGTGCGACTAAATGAACGCATGGCAATCGAGGGTGAGCCGGTTTCGGACCAGGCGTTGGCCGAGGTCTGGGAAGACACCGAACCGCTATTGGCCATAGTTGATGCAGAACTCGAGGCTGCTGGCGAATCTCGCTTGACCTTCTTTGAAGCGCTTGCCGTGCTGGGCTTTGCTGTATTTGCCGATGCCCCGGTTGATGTTCTAGTGCTCGAAGTGGGCATGGGTGGAGAATGGGACTCCACCAACGTTGCTGATGGTGACGTAGCGGTTTTCACGCCGATTTCGATTGATCACGCCGAGCGCCTGGGGTCGACCATTGCGGAAATCGCAAAGACTAAAGCCGGCATCATCAAACCTGACGCGATTGTTCTCAGTAGTGCTCAGACAGCTGAGGCTTCGCGCGTATTGCAGATTCGAGCTGATGAAGTTGCGGAGTCGTTTGCTCAGTATGGAAAAGATTTCGAGGTTTTCGATATGAGCGTTGAAAAGTTTGGTCAACGTTTTTCAGTGCGCACGTTAGCCGGCGAATATCACGACCTCTTTATACCGTTGCATGGTGACTACCAGGCTGAGAATGCTGCGCTTGCAATTTGTGCCGCTGAGGCATTTATCGGTGGTGGAAAGCAGCGTATTGCTGAAGATGTTATTCGAGTTGCACTCGCGGACTTTAGTTCACCTGGACGTCTGCAGGTTATTTCTCGTGAGCCTCTGACAATTCTTGATGCTGCGCATAATCCAGATGGGGCAAGATCGCTTGCACGTGCGCTGCGTGACAGCTTTGGCTCACCGCGTACCGTCGCGGTGGTATCAATTTTGGAAGAAAAAGATGCACATGGATTCTTTGCTGAATTGCGCGAAGCTCCAATTGATCAAGTAATCGTGACTAAATCAAATTCTCCGCGGGCAATGGACGTTGCAAATCTGACCAACATTGCTCGCGAGTATTTCTCAGTGGTTACCAATGCACCATCGGCATTCGTTGCGTTAGAGAACGCTAAGAAGCTTGTCGTAAATAATGGCGCAATCGTGGTGGCGGGGTCAATTACCTTGGTTGGCGATGCGCTCAAGAATTTGCAAGAAGATGATTTCGATGAAGCTGGAGAAGAAGATGAAGAGTAAATCGGTCAAGCGAATGCTTGGTTCAATCCTGTTGGCGTTTGAGGCGTTCATTGTGTTTTTCGCTACTCTGGTGGCATTTGGGTTGAAGGCCGCGGATGGTCCAACTGTTTGGGCAGTGGGACTAACACTCTCATTCCTCTGCATACTTACCCCAGGCATTCTCGGTCGCAAGTACAGCTACTACTGGGGTTGGGCATTGCAGGTTGCCCTTATTGCACTTGGTTTCTGGGTGGTTGCAATGTTCTATGTCGGAGTACTTTGTGCCTGCCTATGGGCCTGGGCCATGATTGCAGGCGGAACAATCGATCGCGCCAAAGCGGCATACGAGGCCAGCGGTTTGGGGCAAACTGGAATTGACGAGAACTAAGGACACGAAATGACTGAACAGACTCTGGTACTACTGAAGCCTGACGCCGTAAAGCGAAATCTGATTGGCGAGATTATTTCTCGTATCGAAGCCAAGGGCTATGTCATTGTCGACATGAAAAAGTTCACACCCGAAGCAAACCTGCTTGCAGCTCACTACGCCGAGCATGAGGGAAAATCTTTTTACCAACCACTAGTTGAGTTCATGATGAGTGGAGATGTTGTGGCGCTAAAGGTTGAGGGAAATCGAGTAATCGAGGGTTTCCGTTCACTTGCCGGTGCAACCGATCCAACAGTCGCAGCACCTGGGACTATTCGTGGAGACCTCGGACGTGACTGGGGTTTGAAAGTTCAACAGAACCTAGTGCACGGATCAGATTCACCGGAATCCTCAGCTCGCGAACTCGGACTTTGGTTCTAAGCGTTTAGGCCAAAAAACTGTAACCACAGATTCCAGAAGTGAATCAAGATGGTTACCGCAATCGCTAGAGCGTGAATGAGTGCGATTACCCATGCGTAGTCATATGCGCGTACGAAGAATCCCACCGTCTTAAGCGGCACCGGAATATATCCCTCACGAGTACCGTGGGCGAGTAGCTGCCAGAACAGCGGAATTACAGCAGCCCAAGCAATCATGCAGTAAGGGCATAGCGCTCCGATGTCAAAAACGGCTTCGTAAAAAAGCCAGCTAACAAATACCAGAGCTAAAACGTGACCAACAAAAAATACTCGCC
>JBFYJA010000146.1:0-2748 GCA_041311675.1 Micrococcales bacterium
GTCGTAACCTATAGAGGTTGAGCGAAAGGAAGCCATGGAAATCCGAATTGGCATCAAGAACGCGGCTCGTGAACTGGCCTTTGAGTCGGACCAGTCTGCTGCCGAAATCGAAGCAACCGTGGCCAACGCTCTAGCCGGTGGCAGCAAGGTCCTGTCGCTGAGCGACAACAAGGGACGCAAGTTCGTTGTCCCTGCAGAATCACTTGCCTATCTCGAAATTGGCGCAGAGGAATCTCGCCGGGTTGGATTTATCGCCTAATGGAAATCGCATTCCTAGTTGTTTACGCAGCCATCCTTGGACTAGTAGCTCCATACGTTGGTCTCAAGAGTGAAAAATACGGCTCACTGGTTCCTGCCGTTTCTAGCCTCATCGCAGGTGCAATCCTCTGGACTATCCTCACCTGGGTCGGCATGTCACACACCGACGGCTGGATCTGGATCATCGTGATGTTGGCAATGCCAGCTGCACTGTGGTTTGGCCCGAAGCGCCTCGAAGCCCTTCGCTCTAAATAAGAAACTAAGCAGTTAGTCCGAGTGCGTCCATGCGCACCGAGTGAGCTGCAATCAATTCGCTAATCAGCGGCTCAAGTTTTGAATACGCCTGAAGGTTAACTTCGCGTTCCTGTTCCGGAGTCAACTTGCCACTCTTCGCAACACCGGCAAGCTTGCGGTTATCAAATGTGGCGCGAAGCTCAAGCAATACATCGCCCATTATGCGACGACCCCACAGTGCAAGACGGGCAGACAACTGAGAGTCTTCCTGCATGGATTCCAGAAGAACTTTGGTCGCGTACTTCTCCAAAGTCTTGTCACTCAGAATCTTCTCGACCGATGCACGAGTAGTGGCATCCAAACCAATCGACAGTCGCTTATAAAAGTCATTCAACAATCCGCTGACTAGGTAAGTCTTAATAATCGCTTCGAAGAAATCCATTCCCGCGAGACGAGAGTGGAAAGTTTCGATGCGCTCAACGTAAGGGTCCATCGCATCGGTCGGATCAATGGCCTGAGTTGAAAGCAACTTGGCTACTGCACGATACTGCTCAAAACACTTCGCGGCAGCCTCAGAGAGTTGTGCCTTGTACTGAGTGTTAGGTGCGTATTTGAGTTCGTTGGTCAAAATCTCAAACTGCGAAAGCTGCAGGTATGCCAACTGCCCCAGATATTTCTTTGGCTCCGGGGTGTATGGCTTGAGGTTTACCTTTTCGGTGTTACGAGCCGCTCGATCTTCGCGAGCCGGCAACGTGAACTTATTCACGCGTGGCAGTAGGCGCTTGATCCAGTCGAACATGGTTTCAAGGATACCTGCCCGCGAAAACCGCAGGCGGGTAGGCTATGAGGAGCACACTCTGTGCTTTTAGGAGAATCCTTGACTTTTCGCGAATTGGGCATCGACCAAGATATCGCTGACGCCTTAGAAACCAAGGGCATTACCCAGCCCTTCCCTATCCAAGAGCAAGCCATCCCAGTGGCCCTCACCGGCCAGGACGTCATCGGCCAGGCCAAGACCGGTACCGGCAAGACCTTCGGCTTCGGACTTCCACTGATCCAGAGCCTCGGACTCGACCCTGAGCCTGGCGCCAAGGCACTTGTTGTAGTACCAACCCGCGAACTTTGCATTCAGGTGGCCGACGACCTCAAGCTTGCCACCAGCAATCGCTCAACCAAAGTGGCTGCCATCTATGGAGGTAAGTCATACGAGGGTCAGGTCGCCGAGATCGAAGCCGGCGCACAGATTCTGGTCGGCACCCCTGGTCGACTCATCGACCTCAGCAAACAAAAACTTCTCGACCTAAGCAATATTCGTTTCATGGTTCTCGATGAAGCAGATGAAATGCTCGACCTCGGATTCCTTCCAGACGTCGAAAAACTTTTTGCATACACACCAGACGGACGACAGACCATGTTGTTCTCGGCAACCATGCCTGGCGCAATTGTCACAATGGCACGCAAATACCAAAACCGACCAATTCACATTCGTGCCAACGAACCAGACGAAGGTCACACCAAAGCCGACATCAAACAATTCATCTATCGTGCACACGCACTAGACAAAGATGAAGTTGTCGGTCGCATTCTTCAAGCAGAGGGTCGCGGCAAGACCGTAATTTTCTGCAAGACCAAACGCCAAGCATCAAAAGTTTCAGAAGAACTGATCGATCGCGGATTCAACGCCTGCGCACTTCACGGTGACATGTCACAGGAAGCGCGCGAACGCTCAATGGCAGCATTCCGCTCTGGCAAAAAAGACATTCTGGTTTCCACCGAAGTTGCGGCCCGAGGCATCGACGTCGACGACGTGACTCACGTGATCAACTACACCGTCCCAGAAGATGAAAAAGCATTCCTCCACCGCGTTGGCCGCACCGGTCGTGCCGGTCGCACCGGAATCGCAGTCACCTTCGTCGACTGGGAAGACCTCACCCGTTGGAAGCACATCAACGAAGCTCTCGAATTCGGACAGCCTGAACCAACCGAAACCTACTCGAGCAGCGCTCACCTCTTTGAAGACCTGCAGATCCCTGCCGGCACTAAGGGTCGCCTCCGTGCCTCAACTGCACAGCCAAAGGCACCAGGTGGCCAGAGTTCACGCAATCATCAAGACGGAAAGAACCCTCGTTCAGACCGCAATCGCAGCAAGGGCGGCGACAAGCCACACAAGTCAACCGGTGAAAAGTCAGAGACTCATGGCACCGGCGAACACCCTCGCCCGCGCAGTGATCGTCAGCGCACTCGCACCCGCAAGAC
>JBFYJA010000147.1:0-2712 GCA_041311675.1 Micrococcales bacterium
CCCAAGGGGATCCCGGATCCTGGTCGCCAGCAATCAGCGTGTTGTTTGGGCCTTTGCGGAATGCCTTACCAATTGGGTGAATCGGTGGCATGTAAAGAATCTGGAAACCCATCGCGGCTACATCTGGAAGTCGCTTGGCGGCGGTTACAAAATTTCCTGAAGTCCAGGTTTTTGTTTTTGCATCGAAGACTGCGCCTTCGCTTCGCGGAAAGAATTCGTACCAGGCTGCGGCGCCAGCGTATTCGCGCTCACACTTGATTACATATTCATCGCTTAGAGTGACGATGCTTCTGGCTGGTTCAGTCGCGAACAGTTCTTTAGCAACTTTGCTCTCGGCGGCAGCAAAACGATCTTTTGCGTCGAGCTTGGAGTCGCCGAGTATTTCAGCGATTGCGAGTAGTTGTTTGGCGTTTGCTGAACTGCGATCTTTTTCTGCCGCAGCGCGAGTGAATAGAGCGACGCCCTCGAGCATCATTAGCTCTTCATCTACGCCAACCTCAAGTTTTACTTCGGCATTGTGATGCCAGGTCTCGTAGTCATCACCGAAGGCACGAATTTTGAAGGTGTAGTCACCGATCTCATTAAGTTGTGCACGTACGTGCCAGCTGTCGCTGCCAAGTGCACCAGGATGCATTCTGTGAACAGATGTTTTGCCGGTCGGTGAAGTTAGCAGTACTTCAACACCGAGGGCATCATGCCCCTCCCTAAAGACCACCGCGCTAAATGGCAGTACCTCACCTTGAAAGGCTTTAGCCGGCCAGCGACCATCGTCGACTACAGGCTTCACCTTGGTAATTGGGATGCGACCTATTGGGGCGTCGTGTCGGTAAGAAATCTTGCTCACCGAATAAGGCTAACCGCGTTTTAGGCTGGCAAATCAGCCTTTATCGCTTTGTTAGGCAAGCGTGAAGAGTTGAATTGACGGGCCTTGCAGCGTTGAGGTTCCGGAAATCTTAGTTGGCTGCTCGATTGGTCGCTCTAGAGCGCTATCCCAAATCAACTGGAACTCCCGACCGGCATGTTCGAGCGGGAGGGTGACCTCTATATCTTCTTCCACGCCATTGAATGCAATGACTACTTCGCTTGTGGTGCCATCGTCATTCAGAGTCTTGCCATATTTAACTAGCACTCGAGTTTCCGAGTTATTCCAGTCGTCTTCGGTCATGATTTCGCCGGCAGAGTTGTACCAGCGAGCCAACTCCGAGTCGACGGTAGCCACATCAAAATTGCTGAAACCATTTGGTCTAAGTGCCGGGTTGCTTCGACGTAAATGAATGAGGGCCGAAATTGAATCTTCGAAGTCTCGTTGATGGGCTGTCAAATCCCAGTTGACCCAACTCATCACTGTGTCCTGACAGTAGGCATTGTTGTTGCCGAGCTGAGTCTTAAGTCGCTCGTCACCCGCTGTGATCATTGGGACACCGGCTGAGAGCAAAAGTGTCGCCATTAAGTTGCGCGCAGACTTGCGTCGTTGAGCCATAGTTTCAGCATCGGCGTTTTCGCCTTCGAAGCCATGGTTGAACGAGTAGTTGTTTGTGGTTCCGTCGCGGTTGCCTTCACCATTTGCCTGGTTGTGCTTCACGTTGTAGCTAACTACGTCGTGAAGGGTAAAGCCATCGTGCGCAGTGATGAAGTTCACGCTTCCCATAGGGCCACTTGGACCATCGAAGATATCGCGTGAACCAGATAGGCGAGTGGCAAGTTCGCCAACGCCGTTCCAGTGCTGTCCACTGTTTCGAGCGTTGGCAATATCGGTTAGCCAGAAGCGACGAACCGTGTCACGGAAACGGTCGTTCCATTCGCTAAAGCGATCCGGGAATCCACCGGTCTGCCAGCCGCCAAGTCCAACATCCCAAGGTTCGGCGATCATCTTGGCGGTAGACAATGACTCGTCTTCAACGATGCGCCGGAGTAGCGGGTGGTTTGGGTCAAAGGTGTTTGACTCGTCGCGAGCCAAAGTGGTGGCTAGGTCAAAGCGGAAACCGTCAATCTGCATCTCGTTAGTCCAGTAGCGGAGTGAATCAATCACTAAGTCCACAACGTGCGAGTTACCAAAGTTGAGTGAGTTACCGCAGCCCGTGGTGTCGTGGTAATTACCTGCATCATCCTGTCGGTAGTAGTTGCTCGCATCGAGCCCACGGTAGCTATATGTAAGCCCGCGGCTGCCGCCCTCAGCAGTGTGGTTGTAAACCACGTCGAGGATTACCTCTATACCGGCGCGGTGAAGTTCGCGAATTGCCGTCTTAAGTTCGTCGATCATTGCCTGTGGCCCAGCATTCTGGGTGGCGATGGTCGCATAGCGGTGGTGCGGGGCAAAGTAGTTGATGGTGTTGTAGCCCCAGTAGTTGTAGAGACCCATCTTGATGAGGTGCGGCTCGGAAATCAGCTGGTGAATCGGGAGTAGCTCAACTGAGGTAACGCCAATCTTCTTTAGGTGAGCGATTGTCGAAGGATGAGCCAGACCGGCATAGGTTCCGCGCAGGTCGTCCGGCAAATCAGGGTTATTGCGGGTGAGTCCGCGAGCATGGGCCTCATAAATAATGGTCTGGTCCATTGGGATGGCTGGCTTGGTAACTCCCTGCCAGTCAAATTCATCTGAGGTAGCCACCGACTGATAGTCACGAGCATTGATGCGCTTAACTCCGCGGGCGTATGGGTCAATTAGAACTAGGTCTTTATTGAAACCGTGCCTCGGACCCACTGGGCCATCAG
>JBFYJA010000026.1:0-8792 GCA_041311675.1 Micrococcales bacterium
CTACAGGCAACATCTTGGCGATGGTTTCTAAGCCTGGCTTCGATGCCAACCAGCTTGCTGTGCACAACGGCACCAGCTCAGGTGAAAGCTACGCTCGGCTCCTGAATGACAAGAGTTCGCCGCTAGTAAACAAAGCGATTAGCGGAACGCTTTACGCACCTGGTTCGGTGTTCAAAATTTTGGTGGCATCTGCGGCATTTGAATCTGGCAACTGGACTCCGGAATCTACCTTGCCAAACCCGGTTAAGTTCAAGCTGCCTGGCACCAACACCTACATTCAAAATTCTGGTGAGGGCAAGTGCGGTGGCAAGAGTACCGTGACTATCGCCGACGCACTAAAACTTTCTTGCAACATTCCATTTGCGCAACTCGGCATCGCACTCGGTCAAGATGCGATTCGCGCACAGGCCGAAAAGTTTGGTTTTGGAAAAGCAATCGAAACTCCACTGCGTTCTACCGCGAGTACATATCCGTCAAACATGGACGATGCTCAACTTGGTCTTTCATCATTCGGACAATTTGACGATCGCGTAACTCCACTACAAATTGCAATGATCAGTGCAGCAATCGCAAACGGTGGAAAGTTAATGAAGCCAAATCTGATCGAAAATGTTCAGTCGGCAAACTTGTCTTCACTATATGCTCCAGCGCCCTCAGAATTTTCAACTCCTGTTTCACCTTCAACGGCAGACAAAGTTAAAAAAATGATGATTGCTGCGGTGGCAAGTGGTGTTAGTTCTAATGGAGCAATCAAGGGAGTTTCTGTCGCCGGTAAAACCGGAACAGCACAAAACGGAAAAGGCGAGCCTTACACCCTTTGGTTCACCGGATTTGCTCCGGCAAATAATCCGAAAGTTGCAATCGCAGTTGTCATTGAAGATGGGGGAGGCATGGGGCAAGGTGGTCGCGGGAACACACTCGCAGCTCCAGTTGCGTCAAAAGTTATGCAGGCGGTGTTGCGTAAATGAAACCTGAAGTAGGGCAGCTTTATGGCGGCCGATACAAGCTGATCAGTCGAATTGCCATTGGTGGCATGGGTGAGGTTTGGCAGGCCCATGACGAAGTCATCGCACGTGATGTTGCCATCAAGATCCTCAAGCCGGAATACCTTGGCGACCCCGGCTTTATCGAGAGATTCCGCACCGAGGCACGTCACGCGGCTATGGTCACCCACGACGGAATTGCTAGCGTCTACGACTACGGCGAGGATGCCGGAAGCGCCTACCTAGTTATGGAATTAGTGCCTGGCGAATCCCTTGCCAAGCTGCTGGAGCGCGAAAAGACGCTGTCCAGCGACAAGGTTCTGGACATAGTTTCGCAAACAGCCCGAGCCTTGCACGAAGCACACATCGAGGGTTTGGTCCACAGAGATGTAAAGCCTGGAAACCTCCTTATTACTCCCAACGGTGAAGTGAAAATCACCGACTTTGGTATCGCTCGCGTTGCCGACCAAGCACATCTAACAGCAACCGGACAGGTTATGGGAACGGTGCAATATCTTGCACCGGAACAAGCAACAGGAAAACCGGCTAGCCCGTCGACGGATATTTACTCACTCGGCATAGTTGCCTACGAAGCACTCGCCGGACACCGACCATTCGGCGGTGAAAACCAAATGGCAATTGCGATGGCGCAAATTAACGATGCACCACCGGCATTGCCTTCGGCAATCGATCAGCGGGTTCGCAATTTGATCATGCTCTGTTTAGCAAAGAAACCAAATCAGCGTCCTGCGACTGCACTTGCACTAGCTGAACGGGCCGAGTCTTTGATGAGTTACGCGCCAACTAGGTCAGCGGCTACAAAAGTTATTACGCAGGCCAACTTGACCGACAAGACCACTGTCATTCCAGTGCAAGAAATCAAAGCGCCGAAGAAGCCAGTAGTCTGGCCGTGGATTGCGGTACTCGCGTTACTTGGAGTTTCCGCGGTTGCAATTGTCGTGGCTATTGTGGTTGGAGCAATAGCTCAACATCAGCCTGGACCAACATTTACTCCGTATCAACCGAGTTCATCGTCAACCGAAACCACTCCAGCATCAAATTCGGTAATTATTTTGAGCACCGATGTAATTGGTTTGCCCGTTGAAGATGTAATTACACATCTTGAATCACTTGGTCTCGCAGTTGATGCGCAAGCTGGCGATACCGTTCCAGATAATGATCCAAAACTTAATCAGGTTTACTCAGCATCGCCGATGGGAACCGTC
This sequence comes from Micrococcales bacterium, assembly GCA_041311675.1. Classification (GTDB taxonomy): domain Bacteria; phylum Actinomycetota; class Actinomycetes; order Actinomycetales; family Microbacteriaceae; genus Rhodoluna. The sequence continues at coordinate 2,210 of JBFYJA010000026.1, forward strand.
CAGGTCGGTAGCACTATTCACGTGATCTACTATGCGCCGGCCTCACAGGTTTCACCCAGCCCCGGCGAAAACCAATAACTAGACTAAAAAGGAACGACTGGAGAGAGATGAATCAGCGACTGATTGCGGGCCGCTACGAGGTTGGCAGCCTAATTGGCCGCGGGGGAATGGCCGAAGTTTACGAAGGCACCGACACCCGCCTTGGCCGCACTGTCGCAATCAAGCTACTCAAGCCAGACCTTGCCAACGACCCCTCTTTCGAGGACCGCTTCCGCAATGAGGCCCAGGCTTCTGCGAAGATTTCACACCCAACCATCGTGCGTGTTTACGATGCCGGGGAAGACATCGATACCGATGCCAACGGAAATCAAATTAAGCATCCGTTCATCATCATGGAATTTGTTAAGGGCAAGTTGTTGCGCGAAGTTCTTCATGAGCGCCGCCTTTCAATTGAAGAAGCTGTTAATTACGCTTCTGGAATTTTGACTGCTCTTGAGTTTTCGCACAAAGCCGGAGTAATTCACCGCGATATTAAATCAGCGAACGTAATGATCACCGAAAACGATCAAATCAAGGTAATGGACTTTGGTATCGCTCGCGCAGTTTCAGAATCTTCAGCAACTATGGCAAACACAGTTGGAATCATGGGTACCGCTCAATATTTTTCACCGGAGCAGGCAAAAGGCGAAACCGTAGATTCACGCACCGATCTTTATTCGACCGGGGTACTTCTCTACGAAATGCTCGCCGGCCGACCTCCGTTCAAGGGTGACACCGCAGTGTCAGTTGCTTATCAGCACGTCAGCGAAGCGGTTACGCCACCATCTCAGTTCAACTCAAACATCAGTGCTGAGCTTGATCAGGTTGTTCTTCATGGCTTGGCAAAAGATCGCACTGAGCGTTTCCAAACTGCCGAAGATTTCCGTGAGCACTTGATCGCGGCTGCCAATGGTTCGCCGATTGCACTTTCGGTAACTCCACAAAAAGAACAGTCTGCAGCTGAGCCAGTGGTGCACACGACCTCTTGGTCACTAGACGATGCAGATTCTCACGATGCTGGTCCAGCAACAGTATTCGCTGAACTATTGAATGGTCCAGCCACCGAGGAAAACGAAATAATCGAGCATCCAATCAGTGTTGAACCACTACCGACACAGGTTTTGATTCCAACGGATATTCAGCCAAGTTTTGATGACTCGCTTCCAAACACCAACCCATTTGCGGCACTGGGTGTGGACCTCAGCGCTCCAGTCACCTCAAGTATCGGCAGCGTCAAGAGCGGACGGCCAAATGCCGGTGTGCTCTGGGGTGTAGGCACTGCGGTAGCCGTGGTCATCGTTGGCCTAATCGCGTTTCTGGGTATTTTCGGCAATTTGAATCTCAATATCACTCCTGGCAATGGCGGTATCGCGGTTAGCGACGTGGTTGGCAAGACTTACGCAGACGGCTACAACGCTCTAACTCAGCAGAACCTAATCGTTCTAAAGGTCTACGAACCGAACGAAACAATTCCTCTCGACCAGATCATCAGCACCGATCCGATTGCTGGTACCAAGGTTCCTGAGAACACCAGCATCACTGTGAAAGTGTCCTCTGGAGCAGCTTCGATTTTGATGCCAGAACTGAAAGGTATGACCGAGGTTCAAGCTCGTGAGGCTCTACTCTCAGCAAAGCTAACCCTAGGCACTATCACTCAGGAAAACTCTGCCACCGTAGTAGCTGGACAAGTTACCTCAACCGATCCACTGGTTGGCTCTTCGGTCATTCCTGGCACCGTAGTAAATCTTGTAATTTCAAATGGCAAGGTCATGGTTCCTGATGTTCGTAATCTTTCAGTGAACGATGCACGCAATGCGCTAACTGCTCCGGCTGTTGGACTCAGCGTCAACGTGACTAGTAAGAATGCTTGCAGTGGCACTTTGGGCAATGTCGTTCTGGAGCAGTCGATTCCTGCTGGGCTTGCCGCTCAGAAGTCAGCAATCACTCTTTACGTTGCCTGTAACTAAGCGAACTTAACCATTGGGCTAAGGCCTTTGGCTTTTTCAGCTGCACCTTTTAGCCCGATGCTCTCTAACCAGTTTCCAAGCATTTGGTAACCGCCCTCGGTGAGCACGCTTTCAGGGTGGAACTGCACTCCGTAAATCGGTTTAGTCTTGTGCTGTAAAGCCATGATGATTCCTCCGGCAGTACGCGCGGTAACTTGTAATTCATCCGGCACAGTGCCATCGACAACTGCCAATGAGTGATATCGAGTTGCGGTGAATGGTTGCGGAACATTCTTGAAAATTAGTGAGTCGTCGTGATGCACCAAGGAAGTTTTGCCGTGCATCAATTCCTCTGCACTTGTGACAGTCGCACCAAGTGCCTCGGCGATTGCCTGATGCCCGAGACAAACACCAAAAATTGGCTGACCGGTAGTCAGAGCCTGCTTCACAGTAGGGATGCTTAATCCGGCGTCAAACGGAGTTCCCGGGCCTGGACTGATTAGCACGGCATCGTATTTGGCCATTAGGGCTGGAAGATCGGCTTCGGAGACAACGTCGTTACGCAGCACCTCAGTCTCCGCCCCAAGCTGCTGTAGATAGCCGTTCAGGGTGTAGACAAAGCTGTCGTAGTTGTCGAGTACCAAAATCTTTGTCATAAGCCTTAAGCCTAACTTGTAGAATTGTGGCTATGTCAGAGCTAAACAACCAGCCAGAGAAAACTAAGAAGCTTAAGGCTCCAAAGCCAGTAAAGGCTCAGAAGTCAGCTGAAGATGCACCGAACCCAGTTTGGTTCAAGCCAGTAATGTTTGGCTTCATGCTTCTTGGTCTAGCTTGGATCATCACTTACTACGTGACCGAGGCACAGTACCCTCTAGGTGCAGCTACAGCTCCGCTAAATCTTTCTAACTGGAACATCTTGATCGGCTTCGGAATTGCGATGGTCGGTTTCATGATGACCACTCGCTGGAAGTAATTACAACAAACCGTAAACGCCAGCCTGGTAAACGCTAAGCGTAACCAGAACCGCAACCAGAACAACAAGGCCAGCTTTTTGCATGGCCTTTTGTTTTTCATGGCGAGTGGCGGCATAAATTGCAGCGACGATACCGCCAACGACAAGTCCGCCGATGTGTGCCTGCCATGAAATGCCTGGGTTCAAGAAACTAAAAATCAAGTTAATGGCAATTAATCCCATTAGCTGCCCAGAACGCTGCCCAATTGCTCGCAGCAAAATAAAGTAAGCGCCCATTAATCCGTAGATTGCGCCAGATGCTCCAACAACTGTGGCTGCTGGATCTCCAAAAAATAACACGGCGACAGATCCGCCGAAGGCGGCGATTATATATAAAGCTAAAAACCTTGCCCTACCCAGCATTGGTTCCAACACCTGCGCAAATATGAAGAGCGTGTACATGTTAAACAGCAGGTGAAGTGGACTCGAAGAGTCATGCAAAAAGGCCGAGGTCAGCATTTGCCATGGTGCTATTGCGGTGAATGCCGGTTTGTATGCGAAATATGCAATTACAAAATCTCCGAAAGGAGAAATCTCTAGCAACCAGATTGCGATGTTAAGAACGATGAGTGCCATAGCTAATCGTGGCTTGCTCAGATTTGCTGCGCGGACGCGCTGGCGGTTGATTTGAGTAACCGTACCGCCAGCGTCATCCGGGCAAAGAAAACCTACCGACGATTCCACCTGACATTCAGGACAGATGAACCTTTCGCAACGCTGGCAGCGCACATACGCTTCGCGTTCCGGGTGTCGGTAGCAGTTCATTTATTCGACTGAATTAGTCAACCGAGATTGATTCGATCACTACGTCGTCATGTGGACGATCGCTGTGGTCGGTAGCAACCTTGGCAATCTTGTCGACTACCTTGCGAGATTCTTCGTCGGCTACTTCACCAAAAACGGTGTGCTTGCCGTGCAGGTACTGAGTCTCGGTAACGGTGATGAAGAACTGAGAACCGTTGGTTCCTGAGCCGTCAAAGTTCTTGCCAGCATTTGCCATTGCCAACATGTATGGCTCGCCAAAGTGGCGGTCTGGGTGTGGTTCGTCGTCGAAGTTGTAACCAGGTCCGCCACGGCCGGTGCCGGTTGGGTCTCCACCCTGAATCATGAAGCCATCAATGATGCGGTGAAAAATTGTTCCGTTGTAGAAAGGCTTGCCAGTCTTAGCGCCGGTGGCTAGATCTACAAAGTTCTTTACAGTCACAGGAGCCTCGTTGCCAAACAAGTTGATCTTGATTGCTCCATGGTTGGTGTGAATAGTTGCAGTTTGAGTATGGGTCATGCATCTATTCTCGCATGACCATTAGTCCTGATACTCGGCGGTGTTCAACTCGGGAGCACGCTTATTGAAAGCAACTAACAGCGCTGACAGAAGGGTTAATCCGGCAACCACAAAATAAACCGGTTGCACATCAAACCAGTCCAACGCGGCTCCCACAATCACCATGCTGATCATCGGTCCACCGGTCCAGATGGTCATCTCCAAACTGAAAACTCGGCCGCGCGAATTGGCCGGCACCTTTCGCTGAATCACAGTGTTCAGCAGCGGACCAAGCGGCCCCCAGAAGACTCCGAGTAAAAATCCCCAGGTCAGGAGCATCCAGAACGGGGGCAAGAACGACATTCCAACCACCGTGGTAGCCACGCCAATCAAAGCAATACGCATGATGTTACTGAAGCTGAGCTTCTTGGCATACCACTCGAAAATGAGAGAGCTCAAAGACGTGGTGATGGCCATTGCCGAAATCAAAATTCCTAATCCAGTTGGATCTTGAATCTCACTGAAGTAGCGGGGGAGAATAACCATTTCGGTTGGAAGATAAATCATCGAAAGCGACAAGAACGCAATCATCAAAATCAAGACCGCTGGTGTCTTAAAGAGAATTCGGAAACCTTGTGTTGCATAGTGCAGAAATCCTCTGCCCTCGGATTCATCATGTGGTTCATGGCGCTCCACTACCCGAATTGCCATTGCCAGCAGTCCAGCAACAAATGCGAAGCCGGCAATTACGTAAAAGGTATTGTATGGATTTATCCAAGCGATGAGCAAGGCTGCCAATGCAGGTCCGGTAGCAAAGCCTGCTGCCGAAATTGATTCGTGAATTGAATTGGCTCGTTCAAGAGTTATTCCCGCACGCTCTGCGGCGTCTGGCACTAGGGATTTTCTTGCCGATGGTCCACCAAAAACAAGCAGTGATCGAATTACGCCAACGATGATTAACAAAGTTAAATCAATTTTTGTCAGCATAGCCACAATCGGCAAAATCAAACTGGTGATGCTTGCCAAAAATTCACTTAGGAAGACCGAGCGACGTCGACCAATTTTGTCGATGATTGATCCAGCAATTGGTGAAAGTAACAAACCTGGAATCGAAGTGAGTGCAACCACGAGTCCGGCGCTAGCCGACGAACCCGTGGTTTGCAGAGTTAACCAGGGATAGGTGAGAAATACCATCGACCCAGAAACAAAACCAAAAGCGCTACCCAGCTCGAGCAGCAAAAAAGGTAATAGTGACTTTTTAGAGCTTGATTTAACGGAGATTGAGGTCATCCAGGCTCACCGCTGACAAGTAGCGGTAGCCAGCATCCTCAATTACTTTTTGAGCGCCAGTGTCACGGTCAACCACGGTCGCCACGGCAACGATGATCGCTCCGGCTTCTTCGAGTGCCTTAGCTGCAGTTAGCGGAGAGCCGCCAGTGGTCGAAGTGTCTTCAACCACGATGACGCGCTTGCCCTCTACCGAAGGGCCTTCGACCTGACGACCCATGCCGTGAGCCTTTGCCGCTTTGCGAACCACGAAGGCATCCACCTTGCGACCGCGAGCAGCTGCCTGGTGCATGATTGCGGTTCCGACTGGGTCAGCTCCCATGGTCAAACCACCGGCTGCATCGAAATCTGTAATCCCAGCTGCTTCGAGCATGTCGAGCATTACCTGACCAATCAGCGGAGCCGCCTCGTGGTGCAAGGTGGCTCTGCGCAAGTCCACGTAGTAATCAGCCTCGATGCCACTCGAAAGTGTGACACGTCCGTGAACTACCGCAAGTTCTTTGATTAGTTCTACTAGGCGCGAGTGCTGAGCTGAAGTCATAGCAACAGTTTAACTGGCGATAACCTTAACCAATGCGCATCGCCACTTGGAACGTCAACTCGATTCGAACTCGAGTTGGACGGGTTACAGATTGGTTGGAGCGCTCGCAAACCGATGTCCTGGCAATGCAGGAAATTAAGTGCAAGCCAGATCAATTTCCTTACGAGCCGTTTGAAAAACTCGGTTATCAAGTAACCCTGCACGGACTGAATCAATGGAACGGTGTTGCCTTTGCTCATCGCATTCCGGCGGAAGATGTGCAGGTAGGTTTTTCGGGAATGCCAGGTTTCGGTAAGGATCTCGCTGAAGAAGCTCGCGCAATTGGCGCTACTTTCGATGGAGTGCGTCTCTGGAGTCTTTACGTTCCTAATGGTCGAACCCTCGATGACCCGCACTACAGTTACAAGCTCGAATGGCTCGACGCCTTGGCTCAGAATGTTGCCGAGTGGCAAGAACACGAGGGTGATGTTCCGCTAGCACTCATGGGTGACTTCAAC
>JBFYJA010000027.1:0-8750 GCA_041311675.1 Micrococcales bacterium
ATCAAAATTAAGTGCAACTTTTGAAACCACATCTCGAGCGAGAACTACCTTGTCGACCTTGCCAATTTCAATTGCATTGAGTGCAGTCTCAACAGAAGACTTAAATCCATCGGCGGTTTGTAAACCGTCAACCAAATTGATTGCCTGCTCGTTGCGGTAAATCTGCTTAGTGCTCCAAAACTCATCGATGTTTTCACCCACCACCGATGTCACCCAACGTTGACCATCGCGTACTCCGAGCAAAACTTTTGGCACCACCAAAACGCTTTCCGCAGAAGAGTCATCGGCAAAGCTGAACGTTCCGAATGCCACCAAACCGCTACCGGTTTGCTGAACTTGATCCTCAACCACTGTCTTGGCCACCAGTGCACGCCAGGCTTCGGCGAGCTCCTGCATGCGACGCGGACCGCGGGCACTTAGCCGGACTACCTCACCGTATCCCACGAGCCCCTGACCATTTCGGATGAAGGCGGCAGCTCCCTCTGGTAGGTGTTCGGCGATGGCAAAATCAGCGTCGTTGACTAGGGAAACAGAGCGCAGCTGCAACTGAGCGATCCGGTCCATGTTTGCCTAACTGAGCATTGTCTGTGAAGTCCCGCAATGGCCTAGGTTCCGCTGCGGTCAAAAGTTAAACTCGAAACAGAAGCCATACTATTCCCACGGAGGGGTCATGAAACTGAGAGTCAAAGCCATCGCGCTCTGCCTCGTTGCGATGACCACCTTTGCCGGAGGAACCGCAGCTTTTGCCGACGATGACGACTTAGAGCCATTGCCAGGTGTATCGGCGCCGGCGGAAGGCGAGCACCCTCGTCCGCATCATCCGCATCCAGAAGAGGACGAACTTCACGACCGCTATGGAGACGACGTCGGTCAGGTAAATCTGCCACCGCTAGTAGTCAAGGAAAAAACTGGAGTAGCTGGCTCCGGAGCAGCGCAACCTATTGAGATCATTTCAGAAAAGCAATTGGTCAACTCAGGCATCACTGATCCGGTAGCTAACCTGCCAGTCGACCCAACTACCATCAACCCTGACCAGGGCACCCCAGCCGAGACATTCTTTAATGCGGCAAGCGTTGGCTTGGGAGTCATGGGTGTCGGAGTGGTCGCACTTGGCGGCGTGGCATTGCGCCGCTCAATCAAACTTCGCAAAGACCCGAAGGCTGATTTTCTCTATCAGTAGCCCAAAAACTCGCGGGTAGACTAACTCGGTGAGCAAAGCAGACCTTTCCAAAAAACCGGCCGAGGTCGCTGCCATGTTCGATGAGGTTGCTCCAACCTACGACGTTACCAACGACTTTCTTTCACTGGGACAAACCCGTCGCTGGCGTAAAAAAGTTAAGCAAGCGGTCAATCCGCAGTCTGGTCAAAGCATTCTTGATCTTGCTGCCGGCACCGGATCTTCGTCTGCCGAGTTTGTGGCACCAGGAGTTCGCGTAGTCGCCAGCGATTTTTCTGAGGGCATGCTCGAGGTTGGCAGAAAGCGTCACCCAGAACTCGAGTTTGTTTTTGCAGATGCCACAAAGTTGCCGTTCAAGAACGAAGAATTCCACGCCACCACCATCTCTTTCGGCTTGCGCAATGTTGTTGATGTTCCGCTTGCCCTCAAAGAGATGTACCGAGTAACTAAGCCGGGTGGACGGACAGTCATTTGCGAATTTTCCAAAGTGCAGAACCCTGTAGTTCGCCCGTTTTATGAGTTCTACCTAAATCGTTTACTTCCTACTATTTCTGGCTGGTCTAGCAAGACCCCGGAAGCGTACAAGTATCTCTCTGAGTCAATCAACGCTTGGCCTAACCAGGATTTGCTTGCCGTCAAAATGGCTGAAGCCGGTTTCGACAACATCAACTACAAAAACATTTTCTTTGGCGCGGTTGCAATTCACACTGGCTTCAAGTTAGAGAACAAGTAATGAATGCAAAACTTCCAAGCCAGCTAAAGCGTTTCGGTGACAAAGCACTGCTCAACCAAATCGAAAAAAGCCTTGAGCTGGTTGAAATCGAATTACAAAAAGCTACCGAAAATTCTGACAAGGTTGTGCAGCAAGCTGCTCGTCACCTAGTCGATGCAGGCGGCAAGCGAGTGCGTCCAGTACTTACTTTGCTCACATCCCTACTAGGTGACGGTGCAACTAAAGAGGTAGTCGATGCGGCAGCAGTGGTTGAACTTACTCACCTAGCCACCCTGTATCACGACGACGTGATGGACGATGCTCCAACTCGTCGCGGTGTGCCAACGGCTCAGCACGTTTACGGTAACTCGGTGGCGATTCTGGTTGGCGATCTGCTCCTGGCTCGCGCATCTCGCATTGGCGTTGCCCTCGGCATCGAGGCAATTGACCTTCAAGCCAAAACCTTCGAACGCCTGTGCATTGGGCAGCTCAACGAAACCATTGGCCCAAACCCAAGCGATGACCCAATCGCGCATTACATTCAGGTTTTAGCAGACAAGACTGGCTCGCTAATTGCAGCCTCGGCCACCCTCGGAGCCATGCTCGGCAATGCTCCAGCCGAATACTTGGCTGCGCTATCGGAGTTCGGCGAGAAGGTCGGCGTTGCCTTCCAGCTCATCGACGACGTAATCGATATTTCGGAGGCAGGACCATCTGGAAAGACCCCTGGCACGGACCTTCGCGCAGGCGTACCAACCATGCCGGTGCTTCTGCTTAAGAACAAGAGCGACGAAGCCTCGCGGCAACTTCTTGCTGAAATCAACGGCGACCTCAGTAGCGACGAACAACTTGCCTCTGTAGTGAAGCAGCTTCGCGAACATCCGGTTGCCGATGAGGCATATCAGGAAGCAATTCGTTGGGCCAACGAAGCCATCTCGGCTCTCGACGTTTTGCCTGATGGTCAAACCAAACGCGCGTTAGTTCATTTTGCAGAGGCAGTTATTAAACGTGACAACTAAAGTGACAAAGAAGAAAGCGCGCGAGCAAATGCACCCGGTGGTTCGCGCCACCGCAACTATTTCTTTTCTTCAGGGAATGACAGCAACCGCGCTGATTCCCCGAGTTCCAGATTTGATTTCGCAACTCGGACTTAACTTTATGCAGTGGGGTTCGTTACTCGGCTTCATCGCGCTTGCTAGTTTGCTTCCGCTTGTGTTCACTAACAAACTCGTGATGCAATACGGAACTCGAAACGTTATCGCAATCGGAAGCACGATTTTCGCAGCGACAATCGCGTTCATTCCTTGGTGTACATCGGCGTGGATGTTTGCCATCGTTGCGGTTACTCAAACGCTTGCCGGTTCGGCTTTCAACATCGCACTTCAGGCATCCGCTGTGATTCTGCAAAAGAAGCTCAAGAAAACAGTGATGGGCAAAGTTCACGCTGCCTGGAGTATCGGCGCAACCATTTCCGCTGCGCTAAGCGGAGCACTTGTACCAATCATGGACTTCAAACTTCAGTTCGGAATTACCGCTGCGATTATTACTACCGCCATGGTGACCATGAGCCGCTACCTCTTTGACAAAGGCAACGACGGCCGCATGAGTGAACAGAAGCACACCAAAAAGATTTCCTGGTTGAAGACCCCTGGCTACGTTTGGCTGCTGACCCTTGGCTTATTCGCCGGAGTCTGGTGCGAATCGGTAATGATCGACTGGTCTGCCGTCTATGGCAAGCAGGTGCTGGGCATCACGCCTACCGAGGCCGCTTTCACCTACACCTGCTTCGCTGGTGCCATGATTGTTGGCCGCCTATCCATCGACAAGGTCACCAAGTACATCCACATTTCGCAGATGTCGATGTTCGGCTCGGTGGTCGGATTCGCTGGCATTCTCGGGGGAGTAATGCTTGCTCCAAACCTGATGGCGGACAGCCCGACCCTCGGCTTCGTCGTGGTCTGCATCTCTTGGATGCTTTGTGGTCTTGGTTCAGCTGCCCTCGTGCCGGCATTCTTCAGTGCTGCTGGTCACGTGCAAGGACTATCAACTGCGCAAGCTCTTTCACGCATGAGCTTTGTGAACACACTAATTTTTATGGCTGGTAAAAGCACATTCGGTGCTCTCGCTCAGCAGGATTTGAAAATTGCGATGCTGACACCACTGCTCACGTTTGTGGTGGTTGGAATTGTTTCTGCGCTCGTGGTTAAGACAGCAAAGCGCAGAGAAAAAGAAATGGTTGAAGCGTTTCCGGTTACCGGAGTGATCCCGGTAATTTCAACTAACGATAATTAACGAACTGAATGTCGATGTCGAGTGACTTCGAATTCAAAAGTGCAATCAAATCCTGTAGGTCGTCACGCGACTTGCTCTGCACACGCAGTTCGTCACCCTGAATTTGTGACTTCACGCTCTTTGGGCCTTCTTCGCGAATGATCTTTGAAATCTTCTTGGCTTGCTCTTGTTCGATGCCGTTCTTCAGCGATGCCTCGATACGGTATTCCTTGCCAGATGCAAATGGCTTGCCAGCATCGAGTGACTTAAGTGAAATGCCACGTTTAATCAGCTTCGATTGGAATACATCCAAAACCGCCAGCACGCGATCTTCCGAAGAAGCCTTCATCAAGACCTTCTCGCCGCTCCACTCAATCGAAGCCCCAACGCCCTTGAAGTCGTAGCGCTGCTCGATTTCCTTCTGAGCCTGAGTGAGGGCGTTTGCCGCCTCTTGCTTGTCTACTTTGCTTACGATGTCGAATGATGAATCAGCCATGCCAGAAGTCTATTTGCCGGAAACCATTGGCTGAACGGTAATCGACACCATTTCGTTACCTATGTGACCGCTAACAAGGTTTTCTCGAATACCAACTATTAGGAGAATTATGAATGACTGAATTTCGAGTCTTCCAGCAATGGAATTTATGAAAGGTACTCAATGAAGATCACTAAGAAAGGCCTAGCCCTAGGCGCAGCAGTGCTAACTACTGCAGCAATCTTGGGTGGCAGCATGCCAGCAATGGCAGCAGACCAGACCATCACCATCTGGATGGATGATGAGCGCGGCAAGACTCTAACCCCAGTGCTAGATGGCAACACCACCATCGCTTCTGGTTACAAGATTGCAGTAAAGACCTTCTCTAGCCGCGACGCAATGGTTGCTGCATGGGACAAGGCATCAGCAGCTGGCGGACCAGACATGATGTTTGACGCAGTTAGCTCAGTAACTTCAGCTGCAAAGAACGGTAAGGCTCTGCCAATCGTTCTAACTGCAACTAACAAGGCTGAACTTCCATCAGCGGCTCTTAAGTCAGCTTCATACCAGGGCGTTCAGTACGGTATCCCTGTAGACGTTGACACCACCACCATGTACTGGAACACCAAGTTCGGTAAGGCTCCAAAGACTTTCAAGGAACTAGCTGCAACTTTCGCTAAGTTCAAGAAGGCTGGCAAGGTTACTACCGGTGTTTGTGCTGGTGACGGTACCTGGGGTGCACTTCCAGTTCTAACCGCTCTTGGCGGTGGAGCTTGGGGTTACAAGGCAGATGGAATTACTCCTGACGCAACCAAGGTTCTATTCAACTCAGCAGCATTCGTAAAGAACGCAAACACCTACCTAATCGACAGCAAGACCAAGAAGGGCAACGGCCTATTTGCTTGGGACGCATGGGATGGCTGTGGCCAGAGCTTCCTAAAGGGTAAGGCTCTTGCAATCAACACAGGATCATGGCGTCTAGATGCAATCATCAACGCTGGAATCAACTACACCCTTCAGCCAGTACCTACCGTTGATGGCAAGGGAACTAGCCACCAGTGGTCAGGTTTCGGTGCTGTATTCGGAACCTCTTTCGCTAAGGAGCACGGAGTTGACCTAGGTGTTAAGTCTGTTCTTTCTTACTTCGCAAGCCAGAAGGGTGCACTTGCATACGCAACTGCAACCAAGCGTCCACCAGTAAACAGCAAGATTGGTTCACACCTTTCTCCTGACGTAGCTGGTTTTGCTAACGCTGCAAAGACTGGTCTTGTTCAGGAGAACGAGCTACTAGGTTCATCAGCAGGTGGAGCTAACTGGTACGACGTACTAGGCAGCACCTTCACCGCAGCATTCACCAAGGGGCTTGGCGTCAAGGCGTCATTCGACAAGGGTGCTGTAATCCTGAAGAAGAACTTCGCAGACGGAATGTCAAAGCGATAATTCGACAGCATTAACCTGAAGGGGGCTGGCCAGCGAAAGTTAGCCAGCCCCCTTTAGTATCAAAATAGGCAACTCAGCTAGGACACAAAATGGATCGCATCAAACCTTCAACGATTGCAGCAGTTTTCAAAACTGCACTTCTAGCCGTCGTCACTGCAGTTTTGGTTTGGATGATCTACGTTGCAGTTTTGGCCAGCAACTGGATCATCGCCGGCGTACTTGCGGTAGTTCTGCTTGGCACTAACTGGGTTTATTTTTCAAAACGAGCCGTAGCTTCCAAGTTTCTTTTTCCCGGCTCAGTTCTACTCGTAATTTTCGTAATCGTTCCGATTGTTTACACCGCATGGATGTCGGTTTACAACTACAAAACCGGAAACGAAATCACCAAAGAAGATGCAATCACGCAACTTCACCAAGTTGGTTTAGTACCAGACGAATCTGGAACCAACTACGACCAGGTGCTTGGCACCTACCAGGGCGAGAATGCTCTGCTTCTTACCGATCAAGCCACACACCAAGTATTTATCGGAACAACCAAGGGTCTCAACGAACTCGCTGAAGGCAGTTACACCGCTGACAAATCACTCAAGGCAACCGCCGCAGACGGCTTCACGGTTGCTAGCGAAGACCAGATCGCAAACGCCAGCAGTTGGCTAAACACTTTCTCGGTTCCGGTCACCGAAGAGCAATTCATTAATCCGCAGGGTGCTGATGTTGCATCGCTAATGCGAGAAAAATTTGTTTTCAATTCCGACAATTCAAGAATTACCGATCAGATTTCGGGCATTGAATATGTCGACAACGGCAACGGAAACTTCGTAGCCTCCGACGACCCGGCCAATGTCCTCTATCCGGGCTGGCGTCAATTTAATCCAGCGCAAAACTACGTCGGAATGTTCACCGATCCAAAACTTAGTGGACCGTTCATCAAGGTATTTATTTGGACCATCGCTTTCGCGTTCATCACTGTCATCATGATGTGGGCGCTGGGCCTAACCCTTGCCATTGCCATGGACAAGAAGATGAAGGGACGCGCGTTCTACCGAGCGATTCTGATTCTTCCTTATGCGATGCCGAGTTTTATGTCCATCCTGATTTGGGCTGGTATCTTCAACCGCGACTACGGAGCGCTTAACAACATTCTTGGCGGAGCTCAGATCGACTGGCTTAACGATCCATGGTTAGCTCGAGGCGTAATCCTCACGGTAAACCTCTGGCTAGGTTTCCCATACTTCTACCTCATCTCAACCGGAGCACTTCAGGCGTTGCCAACCGACATCGAAGAAGCAGCCGAAATCGATGGTGCCAGCGGCCGACAGATTTTCTGGCAGATCAAACTGCCACTCGTGTTCCAGATTCTTTCACCGCTATTGATCTCGGCATTCGCCTTTAACTTCAACAACTTCAACCTGGTCTACCTACTCACTAGGGGCGGTCCTACCGATGTGCTCAACGGTGAAACCGCCGGTGCCACCGACCTACTTATCACCTACGCATACAAGACAGCGTTTGGCTCTAATGAGCAGAACCTAGGCCTTGCCTGTGCCATCAGCGTGATTATGTTCATCATCGTTGGCGCGCTCTCAATGTGGAGCTTGAAGCGTTCACGAGTATTGGAGGAAATGTAATGTCTATGGCATTGACCAAGCGTCGCAAGGACTCACTTCGCGCAAACCTTTGGCGTCATATTTTCGCCTGGCTACTAATGTGCTTCGCGGTGTTCCCAATCATCGTTGTTGTTTCTAGCTCACTCAGCAAAACCGGGGCACTATCAACCGGGTCGCTCTTGCCTTCAGAAATCAGTTTTGACAACTTTGTCATGCTGTTCACCAATGGCACCATTCCATTCCCAATTTGGATCTTGAACACATTCGTTCTCGCCGTAGTTAACGCAGTGCTTTCTGTGCTCGTGGGCATGTTCGCAGCATTTGCGTTCTCTCGACTCAAATACCGCGGGCGCAAGCAGAGTCTTCAGGCACTCTTCCTAATCCAGGTGTTCCCAAGCTTCTTGGCGCTCGCAGCGATCTACGTAATCTTCGAGCAGCTCTATAAGCTCTACCCGCTAATCGGACTCGGCAGCCTTGGTGGCTTGCTACTCGTTTACCTAGGTGGCTCAATGGGTGGCAGCGCCTGGCTACTCAAGGGATTCCTCGACACCATCCCAATGGAACTAGACGAAGCAGCGAAGATCGATGGAGCATCACCTGCTCAAATCTTCTGGCAGATTTTCCTTCCGCTAACCACACCAATTCTGATTGTGACCACACTTCTGTCATTCATCGGAACCTTCAACGAGTTCATCCTTGCCAGCTTGTTCTTGCAAGACATCAACAGTCGAACCGTTGCCGTTGGTCTTCAGTCATTCGTTGGTGGAACCTTCGGCGCAAACTGGGGTCCATTCGCAGCCGGTTCACTCCTCGCAGCAATCCCACTAGTCGCACTATTCCTGAGCTTGCAGAAATACATCGTCAGCGGCGTGACTGCAGGTTCGGTCAAGGGCTAATCGCATTAGCAATAAGGCACCAAACCGAGTATTCTTGACAGGTTGCCTTCAGCAACAATGGCTAGTTACCCAAGCGGCCAAAGGGATCTGACTGTAAATCAGCCGGCTCAGCCTTCGGGGGTTCGAATCCCTCACTAGCCACAAAACCCCAGCCCTCCACGGCTGGGGTTTT
>JBFYJA010000028.1:0-8747 GCA_041311675.1 Micrococcales bacterium
TCCTAAGAAGGCAACTGCTGCTAAGAAGCCAGCTGCTAAGAAGGCTGTAGCAAAGAAGGCTGCTCCTAAGAAGGCAACTGCTGCTAAGAAGCCAGCTGCAAAGAAGGCTGTAGCAAAGAAGGCTGCTCCTAAGAAGGCAACTGCTGCTAAGAAGCCAGCTGCAAAGAAGGCTGTAGCAAAAAAGGCTGCTCCTAAGAAGACTGCTGCTAAGAAAGTAGTTAAGAAGGCAACTGCAAAGAAGGCTGCTCCTAAGAAGGCAACCGCTGCTAAGAAGCCAGCTGCTAAGAAGACTGCTGCTCGCAAGCCAGCTGCTAAGAAGGTTGTAGCAAAGAAGGCTGCTCCTAAGAAGACTGCTGCACGCAAGCCAGCTGCTCGCAAGACTGCTGCAAAGCGCACTGCAAAGAAGTAAATTCTTCTAATAAAAAATCCCGCCGATTCGTCGGCGGGATTTTTTTATTTAAGACAGCGTAGATTTAGGTTCGATGTCAAAGGCTAATAAGGAATCTCTCGGGGTCGCATTCAATCGACTCTGGAGTGCCAGCCTGGCTAGCAATATCGCCGATGGCCTATTCAAGACCTCTGTGCCTCTACTGGCAGCTACATTGACTCGCGACCCTGTGGTTATCGCAGCCCTTGGCGCGATAGTGATGTTGCCCTGGCTGCTTTTCGCCATTCCTATAGGCACCGTTGTTGACCGAGTAGATCGCAGGCAGGCCCTGGCTATTTCCAATGCGGTTCGTGTTATCGCAGTTGGGGTGCTCTCTATGAGCATCCTTGGTGGATGGGTGTCTGTTGCCGTGCTCTATGGCGTTGCATTCGTGGTGGGGGCTGCCGAAGTGCTTTATGACACAACTGCACAGGCCTTAATACCTACTTTGCTCAAACCCGAACATCTCGAGCGCGGAAATTCCAAACTCGAAGTTGGTGGAATGATTCTTGGTGAACTTATTGGTTCACCATTGAGCGGAATGCTCTTTGTGATTGCAATCGCTATTCCGTTCGTGTCTGGAAATATCGGAATTGGACTGGCATTGTTCCTTGTCTTATTGATTCCCAAGGCTCTCAAGACTGCAGATATCGAAAATAAGCCAAAGGTTTCGATGCTGGCTGACATGCGATTTGGCATTCGTTACCTATTCGAGCACAAAGTCATGTTGAAACTGGTGCTGTTCACTACTGCTCTTGGTTTTTGGTTTACCGCTACCGGCTCGACGATGGTTCTGTTTTTGCTCGATACTTTGAAAGTACCAACCGCTGCATTTGGAATTGTGTTGTTATCCGGAGCGATTGGCTCGATTCTCGGGGCAGTGCTGGCACCTAAATTTTCGAATCGATTTGGTCGCATGAACGTGATGTCGATCGCAATCGTGTCGGAAGGAATTATCACCTTTGCAACAGGGTTTTCACCAAACATCTATTTCTGGGTAATGTTGCAAATTCTCGGAGGAATCGGGATGTCCTGTTGGAACATCTTGCTGATGAGTACTTACCACCAGATTATTCCTAATGCATTGTTCGGCCGTATTCACGGAACACGAAGGACTCTGGTTTGGGGAATGATGCCGATTGGTTCTCTGGTTGGCGGATTGCTGGCGAAGATTGACCTACGCGCACCGATGATTCTCGGTGGAGCAATAGCGGCAATTATTGCCCTGTTTGGAATTCCGTTTGTAAGAAGCCTTGGATCGTTGATTAACGATCAGCAACCCACTGAGCAGCAGACTTCAAAGTAGGGTGCTGGAATTTGTAACCGGAAGCCAGCAGTTTTTCGGCCGAAAGTTTTTGCGAGCAAATCAGCAACTCGTCAGCACCTTCTCCAAACGCTAGACGAAGTGCAAAGGCTGGCACTGGGATGATGGTTGGGCGATGCAGGGCTTTGCCAAGGGCAGCAATGAGTTGTTTGCATGTGGCTGGCTCCGGAGCGGTGAGGTTGAATGCTCCGGTCGCCGACTTGGTGTCGATAAGGTGCAAGATTGCTGCAGCCTCATCTGGAAGAGTAATCCACGCCCACCATTGATTGCCTGGGCCAAGCGGGCCGGCAACACCGAGCTTGAGCAACGGCATTAGACGACCCAATGCGCCTTTTTTGCGCGACATGACCATAGTTGTGCGAACCAGTACCACTCGCACTTTCTTAGGTGCCTCGAGGGCTGCCTGTTCCCATGCGTGAGCAAGATCTGAGAGAAAGCCGGTACCTTTGGCATCGGTTTCGATTTTGTTGTCGTTGAATGTGTCTCCATAGAAGCCACTGGCACTTCCTGAAATGAAAACACTTGGCTTTACCTTGACTTCGTCCATTGCTTGCACCAGCAGTTCAGTGGCTCGCACGCGGGACCAAATCAATTCGTCTTTGTATTTATTGGTCCAAGGGAGTTTGCCGGTGGTTGCGCCAGCGAGATTGACCACAGCATCGATGCCAACCATCGTTTCTGGTTGAATGTAGCCGCGATCTGGGTGCCATTCGCGTTCATTTTCATTTTGTGGCTTGCGACGCACCATTGTGACAACTTCATCGCCACGCGCTTTCAGTTGACGAATTACTTCGGTTCCGATTAGTCCGGTTGCTCCGGTAACGAGTACACGCATGATTAGTCGAAATCGTCTGGATTGTTACTAGCGCGAATGCCAGTTTCCATGGTCGCAATTTTTTCCATGTCGGAAGCACCCAATTCGAAATCAAAAACATTCAGATTCTCTGCTAGTCGATCCGGATTGGAAGATTTTGGAATAACTAGGTTGCCAATTTGCAGGTGCCAGCGGATAACTATCTGAGCAGCAGACTTTGCGTGCATGGAGGCCAGGTCGGTCAGTACCGGATTGTCAAGAATCCTCGCACGTCCCAATGGCGCCCAGGCCTCGGTAGCGATATCGTGCTGAGCATCGAAAGCTCGCAACGCTGGTTGCTGGAAAGTTGGATTTAGTTCTACCTGATTGATCGCTGGAACGACATTTGCTTTCTCTAGAAGCATCTCTAGGTGATGAATGTTGAAGTTTGCCACACCGATTCCGCGCACCTTGCCAGTTTCCAATAGCTCTTCGAATGCACGCCAGGTTTCCACAAACTTGTTTTGCTTTGGAGCAGGCCAGTGGATCATGAGCATATCGATGTGGCCGATGTTTAGTCGGTCGAGACTTTCCTGGGCAGCCTCTTTCGCCTCATGGTAACCCTGACGGTTATTCCACACCTTGGTAGTCACATAAATCTCATCGCGATCGATTCCACTTCGACGAATTGCCGCGCCAACTTCCTGTTCGTTGTCGTAAAGCGCAGCTGTGTCGATGCGGCGATATCCGAGGTCGAGCGCTGTGCCAACCAACTGCACGGCGATGTCCTGGTTGACCTTATAAACGCCTAGCCCTAGCTGGGGGATTACCTGACCGTTGTTTAGGGTGACATCAAGCGACATTTACATTCCTTCAAACGGTCCAATTAGAGCGTTCCATTCGGTAATTACCGTTTCTTCAACGACACCGGCAATCTGGAATGGATCTTGATCGAGTAAACCGCTGAGGTCCTCAATATCTTCCGAGCGCCAAATAAGTAGAGCTGAAAGTGGCCCTGGCTTGACCAGAGGGCCACTGGCAAGCAGATTGCTCTGTTCCAACTGTTCTTTTAGCCAGGCGCGATGCTCGGCTCGCAGGGCGTCCTGGGTGTCCTTGTCGTCGTTATAGAAGTAGTTCACCGCAAAAACGGTCATGGCGCCTCCTGGCTAATGCGCCGAAGGTAGTTTCGGCATGGTTTCCACTGACATAAGCGAAACACATAACCCGACTAAACCAAAACCAATAGCCACGAATAGGCCGCTTGTTGCTGAAACGTTGTCGATCAGGAATCCGACTGATACCGATGCCACTGCGTAGCCAAGCAACTGGCCGGTGCCAAGCCAACCGTAAGCTTCGAGCGCATCTGCCTCTGAAGTGGACACAGAAATCATGGCGTTGATTGTGCCTAATAGGGGAGCAACCGCGATCCCGCCGACAAGCCAACAAATCGAGAGCCAGATCGGACTGCTCGGGGCGGCTAAAGCACACAGATAACCAAGGATGGCAAGCCCAAAAAATAACGACGGCGTCCATTTGCTGTGATTTCGGTGACCCAGGGTAAGCCCACCGATAATCGAACCAATTGAGAAAAACGCTACAACTATTCCTGAGACCGATTTATCCACGAGTGCGACAGTTGGAATTTCCATACCGGCAAAACTTCCAACTAGTACCGAACCCAAAATCACGAGTGTCAGAATTCTACGGCTCTTCATTACATGACCAATGCGCTTTTCAGCTTTTTCAATTTTCGTTTGTCGCACATTTTTGTCAGTCAAGAAAATAATCATTCCGACCGTTTGAATTATTGCCATTAGTACCATCGCAAATTCGGTGCTAATTTGTGCCGCTGCAAAAGTCGCTAGTACTGGACCAACAATCCAAATTAATTCCTGCGAGGTTGCATCCAGCGCAAAAATACTTGAGTGCAATTCAGGTTTGATAATTCTTGGATAAACAGTTCGCGCCACTGATTGAGTTGGCGGTTGCACAAAACCCAATATTCCAGAAAGCAAAATTACCCACCACTCAGCGAACGGGGTAAATGCAATTAGTAAGAAAATCAATATCGAAATTATCGAACCTGGTAGAAATATTTTGTAGATTCCAAAACGGCCAACCCATCGGCCGAGTAGTGGACCACTAATAGCGCTGAGGATAGTCTCGGCACCCATCGCTATACCAGCGACTGCGTATGAGTGGAAAACATGCTGCACATGCATGACCAATGCGAGCACCATCATGCCGTATGGGAAGCGTGCCAATAGTTGAGCAAAAACCACCCGCATTAGACCAGGCGAATTCCACAGTTTTACGTACAGGTTCATGGCTAACTTTTCTAAATCCAGCTCGGAATCCACATGTGCAGATACCAATACCAGTAAGGGGTCCAGGTGCCCAGCCAAATGTTTAGGAAGAACAAACTGAATGCTAGTGCGGCAAGGGTCAAAGCCGCATACCCACCAAGGAGTTTTCGTCGTTGTTTTTGGCTATTTCGCCAAATCCAGGCCATGGCGTAGACCAAAGCGATGATCATGAATGGTTCGAAAGCAATCACGTAGAACTGAAAAACAGTGCGCTGCAGATAAAGCATCCATGGAAGGTATCCGGCGGCCACGCCAAGCAAAATGAACCCTGATGCTTTGTCGCTTTGTGCAATAAACAGGTAGAGCAAGAACAAAACTGCTGCTAGCGCAGGAAGCCAAATTAACGGATTGCCGAGCGCTGTAATAGCTGATGAACATCCGCTTTCAACTGCGCAGCCGTTGGCTCCATTGTCGTATCCCTGGTAAAAGAATGATGTTGGACGAGTGAGGAATAACCAAGTCAGTGGATTCGATTGGTAACTGTGCGGTGTGCGAAGCCCAACGTGGAAGTTGTAGGCCTCAACGTGATAGTGCCACAGCGACTGAAGTGAAGTCGGAACCCAGGCAAGAATTCCCGTCCAAGCATTACCTACTTGATCAGCCCAGTTGCGGTCGTAACCTTCCGAGGTATTGAACCATCCGGTCCAGCTGAGTAAATAAATTACAAAAGCGGAAGGAACCAACAGTACGAACTTTGCTAATGCCTGTTTGGCTAGTAGTAGTAGATCAAGTTCGCCGTCGATGAAATCGAGTTCACTAACGACTACGTAAATTCCCACCGCAGCCAAAAAATAAAGTCCGCTCCACTTAACCGCTGTCGCCGCTCCTAGGGCGATACCGGCAGCCAGCAACCAAGGCCTTTGCCAAATTGCTCCGAAGTCGCGTTCTCGATCGAGTACCAAGAACCAGAATGCCAACAGCACAAAGAACATCAAGATGCCATCGAGTAAACCGGTGCGGCCCATCACTATGGCGAGCCCATCGATTGCAAAAAGGAATCCAGCAACGGCCGACCAGACTGTCGATTCAGTTAGTTTTCGCGTCAGGAGCATCACCAGGGCTACGGCGGAGATGCTCAACACAGCCACGCTAAAGCGCCAACCCATCGGATTTCCTGGCCCGAACAGCCACATTCCGACCGCAATGATCCATTTACCCAGGGGTGGGTGAACCACAAACGATCCGCTGTCTAGGTAACCGCTGTATTGGCCAGCCTCGAAGGCAGCGTTGGCATTGTCCGGCCAGTTACGCTCAACCCCGGTCATCGACAGGGTCAGGGAATCTTTTACGTAGTAGGTCTCGTCAAAGACCAAAGCTCGAGGGTAACCGAGATTCCAAAGCCTAAGCGCAGCCGCCAGCGCCAAAACTACCCAGAAATACCAGCGATCGAACAGAGCGCGAAGGCGCGGTTCGTAAACGACCCTGGTTAGATTGGCGAGCATCCTCTAATGCTAGTTTGCGAGAATAGAGCGTGCTCATTCTTGCTGCAACCCCGATCGGAAACCTCGCCGATGCCTCACCGCGCTTGGTGGAGCACCTTCAGCACAGTCACTACATCGCTGCCGAAGACACCCGCACTCTTTATAAGCTCGCTCAGGCGCTTGGCATCCAGATTCATGCCAAAACCTTTAGCCTGCATGATCACAATGAACACGAACGCATCGGGCAACTGGTGGAAATAGCTCGCGAACACGATCTATTAGTAGTCAGTGACGCGGGAATGCCAACCGTAAGTGATCCGGGATTCAATCTGGTGCGTGCCTGTGCCGAGCACGATATCCCTGTGACGGTAATCCCTGGTCCGTCAGCGGTGCTATCCGCGCTCGCGGTCTCTGGGCTTCCGACTGACCGTTTTACTTTCGAGGGATTCCTGCCGCGTAAGGACGGCGAACGTCGCTCACTATTCGAAGAGTTGCTTCGCGAACAGCGCACCATGATTTTCTTCGAGTCGCCGCATCGAATTTACGAATCGTTGCAGGTTGCCGCCGAAGTATTTGGAAACGACCGACGAGCCAGTGTTTCTCGTGAGCTCACTAAAAAGTTTGAGCACACCGAGCGCGGCAATCTGTCGCAGTTGGTGGCTTGGGCTGCTGAAGAACCAAAGGGTGAAATGGTTGTCGTCATCGCCGGTGCGGCCGCCGAACTGCGAGACATCAGCACGCTTGTCAAAGATGTGCTCGATCTTGCTGAGAGCGGGGTCGGGCTTAAGCAGGCTGTCGCCGAAATCGCCGAGATTACCAAGGTCAGTAAGAGTGAGCTCTATCAATTGGCCTTGGATGCCCGAAAGTCGAACGGTTAAGATAGAACAATGTCCAACAACCTCCGCGGGTCGTTTTATGCCACGACCCCGATTTTTTATGTAAACGATGCGCCGCACATTGGCCACGCTTACACCGAGGTTGCTGCCGACGTTCTGACCCGTTGGCACCGCCAGCGCGGGGAGGACGCCTTCCTACTAACCGGCACCGACGAGCATGGTGAGAAGATTCTGCGCACCGCTGCCGCTAACAAGGTTGAGCCGCAGGACTGGGTCGACAAGCTGGTACACGATGCCTGGTTGCCACTGCTCGAAACTATCGACATCAATAACCAAGACTTCATTCGCACCACCGAGCCTCGTCACGAGCGCAACGTTCAGAAATTTCTTCAGCATCTATACGACACCGGTTTCATTTACCGCGGTGAATTCGTTGGCAACTACTGTGTTGGTTGCGAAGAGTACAAAACCGAAAATGACCTAATCGACGGCGAAGGCGATTTCGCTGGACAGCCGGTTTGTGCAATTCACTCAAAGCCGGTGGAAAAACTTCAGGAAACTAACTACTTCTTTAAGCTCAGCGAATTCGAACAGCCGCTGCTCGACTTTTATGCCGCAAACCCAAACTTCATTCAGCCAGAATCAGCTCGCAACGAAGTTGTTTCTTTCGTTCGACGCGGTCTTGAAGATCTTTCGATCTCGCGCTCGAAAGAAAAGTTCGACTGGGGTATCGACATTCCTTGGGACGACTCGCACATCACTTACGTTTGGTTCGATGCACTGCTGAACTACATCACCGCAATCGGTTACGGCGAAGACCAAGCTGCTTTTGAAGAGCGCTGGCCGGCATCCGTGCAGATTGTAGGTAAAGACATCCTTCGCTTCCACGCGGTTATTTGGCCAGCGATGTTGATGGCAGCTAAGTTGCCTCTGCCTGGTCAGGTTTTCGGTCACGGTTGGTTGCTGGTTGGTGGCGAGAAAATGTCAAAGTCGAAGCTCACCGGAATTGCGCCAAACCAAATCACAGACACCTTTGGTAGCGACGCATTCCGCTACTACTTCATGAAGGCAATCGCCTTTGGACAGGATGGCTCGTTCTCTTGGGAAGACCTCTCTGCTCGCTACCAGGCTGAGCTAGCCAACGGTTTTGGAAACCTGGCCTCGCGTTCAATCGCGATGGTGCACCGCTACTTTGATGGGGTACTTCCAGCACCAGGCGCATACGAGGCTGGCGACGTCGAGATCCAGTCGATTGCAGCGAGTGCCACCAAGAATGCAGATGACGCGATGCAGCAGGTTGCCATTCAGGACGCCATCAACTCGGTCTGGACTCTGGTCGACGCGCTGAACAACTACATCACCGTGCAGGAACCTTGGGTACTAGCCAAAGACGAGGCCAAGCGCGAGCGTCTGGGCACAGTCTTGTACACAACTATCGAAGGCTTGCGTGCCCTAGCTGTGCTGCTAAACCCAATCACCCCGAAGGCCACAGCCAAACTCTGGAACGCGCTCAACGCTGATTCACTTGGCAGCCTGGATGCTCAGCCTCTAGCCGAAGCCGGAAACTGGGGTCAGCTAAA
>JBFYJA010000148.1:0-2695 GCA_041311675.1 Micrococcales bacterium
ATCTATGGGCACGAGTTCATCGGGATGAACTGGCCAGGCGGGGAACCGTTCAACGACGCCATTTCTCTCTCACTCAATGTCGATGGCCAAGCCGAAGTAGATCGACTTTGGGATGCCATCACTGAGAAAGGTAAACAAGGACGCTGCGGTTGGTGCACTGACGAGTTTGGAGTCACCTGGCAGGTTAGCCCGATTCAAATGAGGGACCACCTGGAGAGCAAAGATCCGGTAAAGGCTAAGTTTGCCAACGAAGCCCTTATGAAGATGACCAAGATTGTGATTGAAGACCTCTATGAGTAATAAAGCGCTTGTCGTTATAGATATTCAAAACGACTACTTTCCTGGCGGAGCCAACGAACTAGTTGGCAGCACAGAAGCAGCTGCTGTGGCCGTTGAAGTGAAACGTCATTTCAAGCAATCTGGTTTGCCGGTTGTGATGATTCAGCATGTTGCCATTCGTCCAGGTGCAACCTTTTTCCTACCAAACACAGAGGGTGTCGAGATTCACGAGTCAATTGCCGTTGAAGATGGCGATCACCTAGTTGTGAAGCACTACCCAAACTCATTCCGTGAAACTAATCTTTTAGAGCTGCTAAAGAGCCTGGACGTTTCGCAATTGACGGTTGTTGGAATGATGACCCACATGTGCATCGACACCACTGTCCGAGCAGCTTGCGAATTGGGATTCACGGTTGAGCTAATCGGAAATGCCTGTGCCACGAAAGACTTGGAGCATGACGGCCGAAAAGTTGCTGCGGCAGATGTTCACGCATCATTTCTGGCAGCCATTGACGGATCGTTTGCAACAGTAAGAGATTGGAAATAGGAATGAGTGAATTGGGTTTCACAGCGGCATTCATTTTTGAACCGGGGACTTACGACGACGAATTTCATGAGCTGGATGCGCAGATTGATGCGTATGCGAAGGCGCTTGATGGCTACGTGAAGACCGAGCGCTGGGGTAGCGATGACGGCAAGATTCGCAACTCGGTTTACTACTTCAAGAACCGTGAAGCGATAGCTTTGCTTGCTAGATTTGAGCCACATCGCGTAGCTAAAAAGAATTACGCGAAGTGGTACAAGGGTTACCGTATTGAGGTATCCGAGATCACGCAGATTTATGGAGATGGGAACCTCTAATGGAAGATTTGGCTCTAATTGTTTCGCTGATGCTTGGTGGAGAGATTCTTATCTCACTGATCGTCGTTGGTTTTGCCCTGACTTACCGTTTCACCGGCAAGTTCCGCAAGACCACCATGGGTTTGGTTGCTGTTCTGGCAATCGTCGCAGGGTGGCTGTTTGGAATTAGCTGGCAAATGGGTTTGCCTGCCGCTGTAGCTTTGATCGCATCGATTCTGTTCATTTACATTCCTGGTCGTCGTAAATAAGTGTTTAAGGTAGTTGAAGGTCTCCGCTCAATTGAGTTAGGAATGCCTGGTGAATCTCGTCGCAAACTAGTCGATGCGGTTGTGAACGGAAACAAACGGGCAACCGCTGGTCTACTGAGCGAGTATGAATTTGAAGGCGAGCCGCTGGAGACGGTTGGGGAACGAGAAGCGATTCTCGACAACACTGGCGAGGCTGTTGCGATTGTGGAAATAACTAAGGTCGAGGTGCTTCCATTTTCCAAAGTGCCGGATGATTTCGCTTTGGCGGAGGCCGAGGGCGATTTGAATGCAGAGGACTTTAGGGAATCCCACCTGAAATTTTGGACAGCGGCAGGTGAAGTTATTAGTGACGCTACGCCAGTGGTAACCCTTTACTTCGACGTTGTCGAGATTCGCGAACGCAACATCAAATAGAAAATCGCGCTTCCCGCGGCGGTGATCAAGCCAAAGACAATCATTCCGGTGCGGATGCCGAAGGTTTCGGCCAGCCAACCCAGGAATGGTGAACCCACAGGGGTTCCGCCCATCAAGACCATCATGTAGATGCCGATTACGCGGCCGCGGATGTGCGCGTCCGTGGTGGTTTGGATGTAGGTGTTGGCGGAGACCAAGGTGAGGATTGCGATGAGTCCGTCGAACGGCAACAGCAGCGAATAGACCAGGTAGGTTGGGCTGAATGCCATGACCACGATTGATAGTCCGAACAGAACAGAGCCAATCGCAATGCCCTTTGGGTTTTTGAAACGCTGGTTTCTGGCGGTGAGGAGAGCTCCGGCGAGTGAGCCGAAGGCGAGGAAAGTACCGAGGCCACCAAATTCGGCTGGACCCTGCTTGAACTCTTCCGTGGTCATCAGTGCGTTGAAGATTTGATGGTTCATGCCGAAAGTTGCGGCGATGAATGCAATGTAGAGAACGATCTGTAGATCGACGCGATCTTTGAAGTAGTGGAATGCCTCTTTTAGCTTGGCTTTCTCTACAGGTTTCTCGATTAGGTTGAGTTCTACTTTGCGTACGTAGAGCAGGGCTACCAGCATAACGATGTAGCTGAGTGAGTTGAGCAGGAATGATGGGCCGGTGCCGAAGGCGGCGATCATTAGACCGCTGAGGCCTGGGCCAACCAAGCGACCGACGTTGAAGTTGATTGAGTTAAGGCTGATTGCTCCTGGAACGTCATCGGTTGGAACGAGTTCGCTGGTGAAGGTTTGGCGGATGGGTGCGTCGATGGCGTTGAACGAGCCAAGCAGGAACGCCATCAGGTAGACGAACCAGATGTTGGCGGAGTCGGTGACTACGGCTAAACCTAGGAC
>JBFYJA010000149.1:0-2689 GCA_041311675.1 Micrococcales bacterium
TCATGGCGGAGACCTCGGCGGGAACCTGGGTTCCTATCGCCCTAACTCAGGTGGGCTTCACCGGCTCTGCAGCTGCCTTCGCATTTGGCTTCTTCTGGATTGTTGTCACCATCGGCCGCCTGATGGGTGGAATCGTTGTGGACTGGATTGGGCGACGCTGGACCATCTTCGCCAGCGCAATCATGACGGCACTCGGCATCCTGGTGTTCATGGGTGGCCACGCCATAAACCTCCCCTACGTCGGCTTGGTTCTCTGGGGCCTTGGGATGTCTTCCGGATTCCCGCTTACCGTCTCGGTGATGGGCGACGACCCAGACCGTGCACCAGCTCGAATCAACATGATCATAACCGTGGTTTACATTTCGAGCGTGACCGTTGGCCCAGCTCTGGGCGGAGTTGGACAGTCATTCGGGCTCTATGCGGCCTTCGCGATACCGCTCACTCTCCTACTGATTTCTGCAGCGCTGAGCGGCGTGACCAAGAAAGCAGACCCCAAGTATTCGGTGAACTGAGTTTCTGGCTAAACTTGGAGAGTTCCAAGAGGAGAATTCGCCTAGTGGCCTATGGCGCACGCTTGGAAAGCGTGTTGGGTGCAAGCCCTCAAGGGTTCGAATCCCTTATTCTCCGCTCAAATGCCCATCGATTTCGGTGGGCATTTCACTTTTCTGTGAAACCCAACTTCTCGTAAAGGGAGCGCGCGGGATTATCTTCCGAGACAAAAAGCGAGACCTCATCAAAGCCCATCTGATTGAGGCGATAAGCGGCATTTCTAATCAACTTGCTTGCCATGCCATGACCTGCCTGATTCTTAGAGGTGTAGACGAAAAGGATCGTTGCAATTCCCTCAAGGTTAGAAA
Source organism: Micrococcales bacterium (assembly GCA_041311675.1). Taxonomy (GTDB): domain Bacteria; phylum Actinomycetota; class Actinomycetes; order Actinomycetales; family Microbacteriaceae; genus Rhodoluna. The sequence continues at coordinate 858 of JBFYJA010000149.1, forward strand.
CGAACAATGCGGATATTGGATTTCCAACTTCATTGACGATTACGCCCGAAGCAGTCGAAAGAAATGAACCGTACTTCCCGTCTAGCGTTGCGCGGATCTCCGCCTCAGCGACATCTACGTCATCGCCGTCTTCCCAGTCGACCGTTTTTTGGTAGGCATCAACCATCAAGGCGGCCAACGATTCAACTGAAACGGAGGCACAAGAAGAAACTTCTGCCGCCTTGGCAATCTCTGTACAGTTCGCAACCATAAAAACCTTGCTCATGAGAAAATGGTACCTTCGGCAAGTGAAACTACTCAAAGTTGTCTCAATTTCGGCCTTTGTCATCGCTGCGCTCGGCGTTCTGATTGCTCCAGTGTTTTTACACGATGGATACAGTGCGCTCAGCAACTCAATCAGCGAATCGGCAGCGCAAAATGTGCCCACAGCTTGGATAGCGCGAAGTGCGCTTTTTGCCTCTGGCGCCGGCACCTTAGGGGTCGTGGTTCTCAAGGCCAGAATTTGGGGTCGCACGGTAGCTACATCATTCGCCGCGTTTGGAACTCTTTGGATTGTCAGTTCGATATTTTCGACGAAGTCCTGGGTGATTGGAACACCATACAACGATGTAGAAAATGTGATTCATTCCTATGCAGCAAGCGCAATGGCGATTGTCGTGCTTGGCGCCTTAGTGCTCGCATTCTCAAGGAAGCCAGTAAGACTCCTTGATCGTGCACTGGCTATCATGTTGGCTGCTACAGCCACTTTCCTTCCGCTTACTTCGCTCCTGGCGCCTGAGTTCGGTGGAATATTCCAAAGGTTGATGTTTCTCTACACTTACTTTTGGTTTGTTCGCCAAGCAAAGCTGGCTTAGCAACTAATTGAGATATGAGAAATCTTCGTCAATACTGAGAATCAATCTGGAAACCCAAATCGCACATTTTCCACTGTAGAAAGAAGTAGTAATGTACCTCGGCTATGTCGTACTTTATGTAACCAACCCTGCGGAATGCCTAGCGTTCTGGACGGAAAAAGTTGGCATGGTTGAGAAAGATCGCAAGCAAGCTGGTGACTTCTCTATCGTGAAGGTTGGCTTTGCCGATCAGCGCTTCTCGTTCGAGTTAGTTCCACTGGAGCTTATGAAGGACAATCCGGACGGTCTAGACCTGGCTACCCCATCAATCGCATTCCACGTTGATGACCTCGATGCAACTCGCGAAAAGCTTGTGGCTGCCGGAGTCACAGCAAGCCCAGTTGGTGAGCACTCAGGTATGCAGGCTTTTGCTTTCTCAGACAACGAAGGTCGTTGGTTCGCAGTAACCAAGGGATAGAGAAATGCCCCCGATTTACATCAGGGGCATTCGACTAACGAACCAAGTTCGTCCAAGCCAGACTCAATAGGAACAGTCCTGCAGATAGCAGCACAAATCCCAATCCAAGACCTGTCGGAGATCTCCAACCGTGCCAGCGCTCTTGATAATCAAAACGCTTTCTGGTCCAAGAATCCTTCAGTTCGACCCAATCGGTCATCTCCTGGATTTTCTTGTCTTTCTTTTCCTCGTTCATTTTCTTCACTTTCTTCTATTCGGATTTGAGTGAAGCTAAATCATCAAAATTACAAGGCTTCGTTTCTATTTTAGAAGTCTGTAAGTTTTACCAGCTTGCGATTCTTCGGTAAGTTCGCATAGTCCCATTGGATTTTGGCTGCCAGCTTTAGCAACTTGGTGAATTGTTTCTGATTTAGGGCTTCAATGGTCGGCACAGATAGTGCAGCTGCCTGAAACTTGCCGATGGCGCGCAACGCATCCGATTCGAAAGATTGCCCACTCCAGAACAGGACTTCGATTCCGCT
>JBFYJA010000150.1:0-2681 GCA_041311675.1 Micrococcales bacterium
GATGATTGGCTTTGCTGTTAGCAGACCAAGTTCTTTGATGGGGTCGAGATCGATGGTTGATGAGCTCAGCGGTTTACCAGAGTCGAGCCAGGCTTTAGCTTCGTCGGCAACTTCGATAACGATTGGTTCGAGTTTCTTACCCTTGACTTCTTTTTCATAGCGGGTTCGAGCTTTGTCGATCGTTTCGAGGTCGGCGAGGATTAGCTCGGTGTTGATGGTTTCGATATCGCTGGCGGCATCAACTTTGCCGTCAACGTGAACGACATCACCGTCAATGAATCCACGGACTACCTGAGCGATGGCATCGGCTTCGCGAATGTTGGCGAGGAACTTGTTGCCGAGGCCTTCACCCTCTGATGCTCCGCGAACAATTCCGGCGATATCAACAAAGGAAACAGGTGCTGGCAGTAGTCGCTCGGAGCCATACATCTCGGCGAGTTTGCCAAGACGAGCGTCTGGCAGGTTAACCACACCCACGTTTGGCTCGATGGTTGCGAACGGGTAGTTCGCTGCGAGCACGTTGTTCTTGGTTAGTGCGTTAAAAAGAGTTGATTTGCCGACGTTTGGAAGTCCGACGATTCCTATAGTTAGAGCCACCTATGGAGTTTAATCGAAGGGTGCCACTGAATTTCACCGCAATCGACTTTGAGACCGCAAATGGGTCTCCGGCTAGTCCCTGCGCGGTTGGTTTGGTGAAGGTGGTGGATGGCAAGATCGTGGATACCTTTGCCACTTTGATAGAGCCACCTGGTGAGCACAACTGGTTTCACGAGGGAAACATCAGGGTGCACGGAATTAGGCCTAGCGATGTGGATGGGGCCCCGACCGTGGCTGAGGTTTGGCCGATCATGATGGATTTCATCGGGGACGACATCCTGGTGGCCCACAATGCACCTTTTGATATGGGAGTATTGCGAGCTTCGGCTGACTATGTGGGTTTGGGCCTGCCAGACATCTCTTATGCGTGCAGTTTGGCGATTGCTAGAAAGACCTACAACCTGGAGTCTTACCGGTTGAATGCCGTGGCTTACGCCATTGGGCACGAGGAGTTTGACCACCACGACGCGCTCGCGGATAGCGATGCCTGCGCCCGGATAATTATCCACGCAGCCAAGCGCAATGGGGCAACCGATTGGGATGTGCTTTTGGCCGAGACAAAGCAGGTTCTGAAGCCATTGCGTAAGCCTGTCGAAGGGTAAATGTCGGTGGTGGGTGTCATACTCCCTGCATGGATTCTTTCTACTTTCTAATCATCGGCATTGTGCTTGGTGGCGCTGCCGGTTGGGGGCTTTCGCTATCTCGACGCCCAAAGGGTGTTTCTAACGAGGCTGAGTTGGCCGATGCCAAGGCTCGCCTCGATGTCACTAGCCAGCAGCTCGAACAGGCCCGTGCCGAGATCGAGGCGCGCAACGCTCGCGATGAAGATGCCAAAGACGAGGAAAACAAGATTCTCGTCACATTGGCTCCCATGACTGAACAGGTCAAGGCAATGCAGCAAAAGGTTGAGGCGCTTGAAAAGGAGCGCACCGAGCAATTCTCAACTATTCGCGAACAACTCTTGGCATCTGCTGAGCAAGCACGCTCGCTCGGAGAAAATACCAAGGCGATTGCCGGTGCTTTGAATAATAAACAGTCGCGTGGTCAGTGGGGAGAACTCACACTGCGCCGATTGCTCGAAAACTCGGGAATGATGCCGCACGTCGATTTCTATGAGCAGAAGGTCGGCACTAACGATGATGGCAAAACCATCAAGCCTGACTGCGTGATCAATTACCCAGATGGCAAGTTTGTTGCAGTTGATTCAAAGGTTCCGTTTGATGACTATCAGCGAGCAACTGCAATCAGCGAAGTTGCTTCACCTGAAGACGAGAAGAAACGCAAAGAGTTGATGAAGTCTCACGTTGATGCGGTTAAGAAACACATCAACGACATCAGTGGAAAGAACTACTACACCGGATTGCCGTCTTCGCCAGAGTTCACCATTATGTTTATGCCTAGCGAAGGTTTGCTCGCAGCTACTCTCGATGCCGATCCAAGCATTTTGAATTACGCGATGGAAAAGCAAGTTGCTCTTGTGTCTCCGGTTTCAATCTTCAGCGTGCTTCGCACCATCAGTTACGGTTGGCGTCAAAGCGCACAGGAGCAAACCATTCGTGAGGTAATCGACTTGGGTGTTGCCCTACACAAGAATGTGCGCGTTGTTGCCGAACACGCTTCAAAGCTTGGTGGCTATTTGCAAAATGCAGTTGGCAGTTACAACTCATTTGTTTCGAGCCTCGAGCGCAATTTGCTCACCTCAACTCGAAAGCTCAACAGCGAGAGTAAGAACATTCTCGACGGCGGAAAAGTCGTGCCAGGAGTGGCTGAGGTCAACGAATCGGTGGATTCCTTTACCAAACCCGAGTTGACCAAAGGCGAGCTCGAATAAGTTCGGTTTAACCTAAGAAAACCCCTGATTTTCAGGGGTTTTCTTGCTTTTCGCCTGACGATTTGGTCGCTTTTGCTTGGTTATACTCGACTAAGCACGGCAAACAACGCAGTTTCGCTGATCCAAAAGCCCCTCCTTCAATTCCGTTTCTGGGGCATTTTTTTGAGAATCATCAAGGAGCACTGCATGTCAGGACTAAACAACGGTTCGCCGATTGTCACCCTCACCCCGGCGCCAACCCTAGACCGCACAT
>JBFYJA010000151.1:0-2672 GCA_041311675.1 Micrococcales bacterium
GTTATCCACAGTGTGAGTGTTAACCGAACGTTTATCCGCCGGCTTAACCGTAAGTATCTCGCGGGCCACGACCCGGCACAGACCGCGGACCCTTCTTCCACGAGGGTGCGTCCGGCCCTAAGAATTTCAAGCTGGAGATAGCTAGATCACCATAATTTTCAGTGATCTTCTCCAAAATCTGAACCTGCATTAGGCGCAATTGGGTTGCCCAGGCAGTTGATTTGCAACGAATCGTCAAAACACCGCTAACCAGAGTCTCCGGCTGTGAATTCAAACCGTTGGCTTCGCCAACTAAGTCCGTCCAGTTATTAAACAAATCAGCCTCGACCAATCTGGCTTCCCAACGAAAATCTTTCAAAATGCCATCGACCGAGGAACCGGCAGTCACCGGATCGCGCCCCTTGTCGAACGGCTGCGAGTTGCTCTTGGCCGCCTTGGCCTTAATTCTTTTGGCATCGCGTGAAAGTCGGCCGGTAACTGCCTCACGCATCTTCCAATAAAACTCTTGAGCAAAATCTTCAGCCAACTTCGATCACCCCCGCCTTCACATTGAAAACTTTAGCTTTGAGCTCCGACGGCACATCCTCTGCAACCGCAGCCGTGATCAGAACCTGCTCGTTATTCAAAACCAACTCGGCCAACCGAGTGCGGCGCCCAGCATCGAGCTCTGCGAACACGTCATCCAAAATCAGAATCGGATCACCACTTCGAGTTTCTGCCTTCAACAATTCAATCGAAGCGAGTCGAAGAGCCAGTGCATACGACCAACTTTCCCCGTGGCTCGCGTATCCCTTAGCTGGCAAATTTGAAAGCAGTAAAACCAAATCGTCGCGATGCGGACCCACCAAAGTGATTCCGCGTTCGAGTTCCTTGGCGCGCACTCGTTCAAGTTTGCCGCGATACAACGCAGCAATTTCAGTTACATCTGCGGTTTCGATGTACTCGAGATCATCAGCTTCTTCGCCATCTGGAATCAGGGAACCTAGCAGCGAACTCTTTACTTGAATTCGTGGTTCGTTGTTTGCAATTGCAATTGCTTGATATGCATTATGTAAAAGCGGGCGAAGTCTTTCTACGAGTGCAACACGAGCGGCGACTATTTCGCTTCCAAACTTAATCAGGCTTTCATCCCAAGCCTCAAGAGTACTTAGTGAAGTTCCCTTCGCTCCGGTTTGTCTTGCCGTGCGCAACAAGGTATTTCTTTGTTTCAGTACACGTTCGTAATCAGTAAATACTCCGGCGAATCGCGGTGTCACCTGAACTAAAAGTGTGTCGATGAAATCACGACGGTTACTTGGATCGCGCTTGACGATATCTAAATCTTCCGGAGCGAATATCACTGTGTTCACGTAACCAAGAATGTCGCGCACTCGACTAACTGGTGATTTGTTAACGCGACCTCGATTTTGCGAATCACGATTGAGTTCGAGTTCAATCAACGCATCACGTGAATCATGCGAAACCATTGCTCGGATAATTGCGCCAGGGATTTCTGGTTCCGCATTTTTGATTAGTGGAAGATAGCCGGCAACGCGGTGACTTCTTAGCGTTGATAAATAACCGATGGCCTCTACGAGGTTGGTTTTACCCTGACCGTTTGGTCCGACCAAAAGGTTGACACCTGGCGTGAGTTCTACTTCAGCAGTTGTGTAATTGCGAAAGTTGCTCAGCGACAGATGCTTTACAAACATCTCTTAGCGAAGGACTAGAAGATTCGGCTGCAGTAGGTAACGGTAGTTGTCGGCCTTGTCCTTTGCACCGTGACTGGTGATCAAAACCGGACTTGGCTTATTTGGATTATCGGCGTTGCGAGTAAAACCGATCTTTACAAACTCAGTGTGAACACCAGCTAGACCGTCGATCAAATACTGTGGCTTCAAAGCAAGAACAGTGTCATCGCCGGTTAACTCGGCAGCGATATTTTCTGAAGCCTGTGCTGTTTCGTTACCCATAGATTCGAGCTCAATTGAGGATTCACCGAAGGTGTACTTGAGTGCGTTATCGCGCTGAACTACTAGCATCACGCGACGTGTCGATTCAAGAAGATCTGCTTTTGAAACAACTGTGTAGTTAGCAAGTTCGGTTGGGAACATCGACTTAATTGGTGGATAGTTTCCCTTAATCAAAAGCGCAGTGACTGAGCGATTGTTTGCCTGAAATGCGATCATCTGACGTTCGTCGTTGTTAATGATCGAGACCGAAATTTCACCCTGGTTTGCAAATGTTTTGGCTACTTCAATCAGAGTTCTCGCTGGTACTAGAACACTCTGACCTTCAGCTCCGGCATTTGACTTCCATGGAAGCTCACAAAGTGCCATGCGGTACTTGTCAGTAGCGAGAAGTGAAATTTCTGAACCAGTGGTTTCAATTTGAACAGCACTGTAAATCGGTTGAACGTCATCCTTCATTGCTGCGATAGCAACTTGGTGAACAGCGGTAGCGAAAGTTTCACCTGAAACCGATCCTGAAATAACTGGGATTTCCGGAAGAGTTGGATAAGCGGCAACATCCATGATTGCCAAGGCGAATTTTGTTGATCCACAGGTGACGTGAACTTTCGAACCGTCCAGGTTGAATTCAACTGGTGCGTTTGGAAGTTTGCTAGCAATGTCGTTCAGTAGGCGACCTGAAACTAGAACTCGCCCAGAACCCTCTACCTTTGCCACGATCTC
>JBFYJA010000152.1:0-2650 GCA_041311675.1 Micrococcales bacterium
TCTTGAGGCTGTACCCCACGACGGGATTGTTGTTGACGAACCAAACCGGGTGACCGTGCCAAACTTTGCCTTCGGCTTTGGCAAGATTTTTTACGATTGCTGAGCACAAAGTTTCTGCTATCTCGCGTTCCGCTTTGCCTAGTTTCTTGTTGTATTCGAGAATGTCTTTGGCGGTCATGCGAATCTCTATTTCTTGCGCTTAAATATTGCTTTGAGTCTGTTCATGATTTTTTCAAGACCCTGCACGCCTTGCTTATTTAGTTCACGAGCCCACTCGAGTTCAAGAGCCAATATCGAGATGCCGAAGAAGAGGAACAAGATTCCAGGGCCGGGAGTGACCAGCATGATGAGGCCAAGGATGAGCAAAATCACTCCGATGACCATGGTCAGCGCCCATCGGATCGGGTGTGGGAGGCGAGAAAGTAACTGCTTAATTTTGTTCAAGTGATTTCACCTCTTTCCAGCCTAAAGCTCGACAACGTACTTACCGATGCCGTTTGCCATGTCGACAGTTCTGTGGTCCCCGAAAATCGATTCGCCTGTGTCAAGTGAAGAAACAATCAGCATTTCTTCCGCAGAAAGTTCGAAGTCAAAGATGTTGAAGTTTTCAGCAATGCGGCTCGGTGTAACCGACTTTGGAATAACCAGCACATCGCGCTGAATCAGCCAGCGGAGAATTACTTGAGCAACTGACTTGTTGTGCTTGGCTGCAATTGGGGTCAACAGAGCATGCTCGAAAATGTTGTTTTTACCCTGCGCAAGCGGTGCCCATGACTCAATCTGCACACCTAGGGCATTCATTTGGTCTTGGTATTCTGCACGGCTGAAGTATGGGTGAGTTTCAATTTGATTCACCATTGGTGCGATTTCGTTGTGGTTAATTAGGTCAACCAGACGATCTGGATAGAAGTTAGAGACACCGATTGCTCGAACTCTTCCCTCTTTATAGAGCTTCTCTAGTGCTCGCCATGAACCATAGACATCGCCGAATGGTTGGTGGATTAGGTATAGGTCAAGATAGTCCAGGCCGAGTTTGTCTAGCGACTTGTCGAATGCCTTAAGTGCGGCGGTCTCGCCAGCATCCTGCACCCAAACCTTAGTGGTGATAAACATGTCTTCACGCTTGAGGCCAGAGTTTTTGATGGCAATACCGACCGCTTTTTCATTGCGGTAAACGGCAGCGGTGTCGATGTGGCGGTAACCAACTTCGAAGGCCGACTCAACCGAGGCTACGCATTCCTTTTCATCAGGAATCTGAAAGACCCCAAATCCAAGAATTGGGACTTCCACGCCATTACTTAGCTTTAGGTTTCTCATAATCGGCAGTCTAAGCGAGCAAAAGCTTGATTAGAAACTGCCCGCCTCCGGGCGAAATCTCTACCTGGAATTTTGATTTAGGCATAAGCCGAGACAGTCGATCTATCAACCAAGTTTCTACGTCTTCAGCATCGCTTTGCGAAGGACAGCGCGCAATAGCCTCGCGACCCCCTTTTTTGATTAGGCGTTCTACGCTTTCGATGATCGGAGATGGTTCGCTAACCAATAATTCTTTTGGCCACTGCACCACCGGTGCAATTTTTCCCTTCATGGTGTTGCATTGACGATGGGCAAGTCTCTCGCTTGCACCTTTATTACCTTTAGCGATCCAATAGGAATCGGCACTGGGTCCAAGGTCCGAATTTACAGATGCATCTGGGTCAACCGATTTATCGCAAAGCCAACAAATCCATTTGTCGGCTTCGCCTACCTCGTTTAGGTCACTCATTAGTAGGCAACCGTAAATCGCGCACGGTGATGTTCTGCGTTTTCAATTTCATCGACTACAGCTAACCCGAGGTCACTACCAGAGATAAAGGAGTTGCCTTCGTCATCTTTGACAAGAACATCTCCACCGACTCGGTAGTGACCGGTGGCTTCGCCAGGTTCACCAACGCGGAATCCGGCTGCTGGTGAAATTACGAACCAGTCGAGGTCATCCGGAGTTTTGCGCAAAGCCGCGAGCACCTCGGTCATGATTACCGAACCAGGTCGAACCGGTGGCGGAAAACCCTCTGTGTCCATTAGCAGTGGTCCACCCTCGCTAACGTGTAGTGAGCCAGCCCCGCCGGCTGATCCAAAGCGAACGCCAGCATTGCGGCACGCCTCGGCAAGCGCGAGCATCTCATCAACAAAGACCTCGCTCAATTCTCCACGCGGAGTAATTGAGCTGAATGCCACGTCGGTATTGGCAAGCAAGCTCGCCACCAGGTCGCGGTCGGTAACTGTCCCGAGTACATAGTTGACTCCATCGATTTTCTCGGCTGGCTCATTTCTGCTGACTACTGTGACCTGGTGCCCGCGGGAAACCGCGTGCCTTGCAACGTTGCTGCCGACATAGCCGGTGCCACCAAAAAGTGTGATTCTGCTCATGGGTCAATTGTCCTTGGATACTACGTATTTTTTAGCGAATTGTGCCGATAGTAGGTTTCGGCAAGAGGATTGACCTATGAGATTCGTAGACCTTTCAGTACACCTCGACAACGAGACCCCGCTTGACCCTCCATTCCTTCGCCCGAAGATCGAATACAAGAACCACCAAGAGGGCCTGAAAGACATGTACAACATGTACGGCATCACTCCTGAACAGCTTCCTGACGGACAGGGACTAGCT
>JBFYJA010000153.1:0-2642 GCA_041311675.1 Micrococcales bacterium
GCTACCGCTCCGGATGCCAAAGTAATTCCAATATTCCCTAATGCTTCATTTTTTACAGATTTTAAACAACAGTGAATTTTATCTTTAAAATTTGGTTCCTTCATCATTTCATGAAGATTTTCCTTCGGACTCAATGGAAAAATACCTAAGAAATACACTGTTCCATTCAAAAAGGCAGGCTCCAAGTCCTCGAAACTGTCGATTGCCTTCAAACCGACAAATCCCAAAAGTGCAACAACAGCTGAATAAGCAGCAATTTTCAAAAACTCGAGCACGCGATGACGAGCAGTGCGACGCACGCGATGACGACCTCCGTGAATAGGAGCGGCGTCAAATTCATCGCGAGGGAATTTATCTGACATCGTCACACTTCTTTCTACTGCCTAATATAAGACAGTCGAAGGAGTCGCATGAACTACAAAGTCAACAAGTCAGATGACGAGTGGCGCGACCAACTTACTGATTTCGAATTCCACGTGCTCCGCCAAGCCGGAACCGAACCAGCCTGGACCGGCGAGCTCCTGGACGAAAAACGTATCGGCACATTTTCTTGCAAAGGCTGCGGAGCCAAACTCTTCACCAGCGAAACCAAGTTTGATTCACACTGCGGCTGGCCAAGCTTCTACCAACCTAAAGATGGTGACGCTGTCGAACTAATCGAAGATCGCTCACACGGAATGGTTCGCACCGAAGTTCGCTGCGCCAACTGCGGTAGCCATCTGGGCCACGTCTTCGAGGACGCCCCTCAAACCCCAACCGGTGATCGCTACTGCATCAACTCGGTGAGCATCACATTTGATGCCCAATAGACTTCATGAATGGAAGAATTCGACCAAAAGAAATTTAAAAAGAAGCTGAAGAAGAAGCTTGCAAAGCGCACTTACAAGACCAGCGCGACCAGTGGCTTCTATTTCGTCGGTTTCATTGGCGCAGTGATTTACTACATCTCAACTGCAACCGGTTTTTGGGAAGGCATCCTTGGCTTTTTGAAAGCGATCGTCTGGCCAGCATTCTTGGTTTACGAAGCTCTCGCCAAATTAGGAGCATAAAACTTAAGTAAAAAGACCCCCGATTTCTCGGGGGTCTTTTCTTATGAGCCGACTGTGGGACTCGAACCCACAACCCTCGCATTACAAGTGCGATGCGCTGCCAATTGCGCCAAGTCGGCCTAGGCATCGAATCTGCGGAAGAGATAAACCACTCTTCTTACGATTGCTCGTGATTCGTGTCTATGTATTCACCAAAGGTGAACTCTGTAATTCTACTTTGTGCCAGCGATACCGGTGACAAATTGTGAGAACTCAGCCGCGTTGTCGATAGAACCGGTGTATGACTGACCATTGACCAGTACTAGAGGGGTGCCATCGAGGTTTACGGTTGGGTTCGAATCAACGACTGGTGAGCTGAGAGACTTCGAAGTGATGGCTGCAATCCACTTGCCGAAGTCTTTGTTCTTTACTGCGTTCTCAAAGCCGGCGCCTTTGATTCCGAGTTGAGCTGCGGTCTTGATCAAGTCGTCGTCGCTTGGGCCCTTGGTGTTTTCGGCTGGCTGGTTTGCGAACAGCACTTCATTGAATGCGAAGAATTTGTTAGGTGCAAATTTGGCAACCGCGAGCGCGGCGTTAGCCGCACGGCTTGAGTAGGTGTTTGGCGATCCGCGTCCGTCAAGAAATGACAGTGGTCGGATTTCTAGAGTTGCGAAACCGGTGTCGAGCCATCCCTTGATTTGCTTTAGGTTGGCGTTTTCAAAGTGCGCACAGTAAGGGCACTGGTAGTCGATATAGGTGACAATGTGAACCGACTTAGTGGCAACCGGGGTTGCGATTGGTGCAGGTACCTTGCCGTCGATAATTGCCTGACCCCCGGCACCAATCAGGATGCCATTGTTGGCGGTGAGGTTGGTTGGAGTTTCACTCTGTCCAGATTCGTTGGCGATGCCGGTGAGTACCACTCCGGCGATGATCGCAGCCACTGCCACAATTCCGGCGCCAAGACCTAGCTTGATAAAGAGGCCTTTGCGCTTCTCGTTCTTCTTGTGCTGATCGCGCAGTTCCTTCGCCTTGGCTCGGGCTGCCTCGCGCTGCTCTGAACGGGTTGGCTTATGTGGCTGGTTCATAGGTACCTTTCGTCACGATTTGATTTCGGACAGGTTTTCCAGTCTAAACGAGGGTCTTGGCGGTGTCATAATGGGGTTACCCGGTAGGCGACCGCTCGCCGGGCTCATCACTACGGATCGTCCGGCACGTACCTGCCGGTGAGGAGAAATAAATGGCATCAGTCAAGTTCGAAGGCGCTACTCGCCTTTACCCAGGCGGCACTCGCGCCGCTGTAGACAAAATCAACCTCGACATCAAAGATGGCGAATTCTTGGTTTTGGTTGGCCCTTCAGGTTGCGGAAAGTCAACGACTTTGCGCATGCTTGCCGGACTAGAAGAAGTTAACTCTGGAAGCATCAAAATTGGTGACAAGGATGTAACCAACATGTCGCCGAAAGACCGCGACATCGCAATGGTTTTCCAGAACTACGCTCTATACCCACACATGACCGTGGCAGAGAACATGGGATTCGCGCTAAAGATTGCTGGCGTTAGCAAGGAAGAGCGTGCAGAGCGCGTTCTCGAGGCAGCAAAGCTTCTTGACCT
>JBFYJA010000154.1:0-2635 GCA_041311675.1 Micrococcales bacterium
CCAGACCGAGAAGCGCCACTACGCACACGTAGACGCTCCAGGTCACGCTGACTACATCAAGAACATGATTACTGGTGCAGCTCAGATGGATGGTGCGATCCTTGTGGTTGCAGCAACCGACGGTCCTATGCCTCAGACCAAGGAGCACGTGCTTCTTGCTCGTCAGGTTGGTGTTCCTTACATCGTTGTTGCTCTAAACAAGTCAGACATGGTTGACGACGCAGAAATCCTTGAGCTCGTTGAGGTTGAGGTTCGCGATCTTCTAAGCCAGTACGAATTCCCTGGCGATGACGCACCTGTTATCCAGGTTTCAGCTCTAAAGGCACTTGAGGGTGACGCTGCTTGGGGCCAGAAGGTTCTTGACCTTATGGACGCTTGCGACGAGTTCATTCCTGAGCCTCAGCGCGACCTAGACAAGCCATTCTTGATGCCTGTTGAAGACGTATTCACCATCACTGGTCGTGGAACCGTTATCACCGGAAAGATCGAGCGTGGCCAGGTTAAGGTTAACGACGAAGTTGAAATCGTTGGTATCCGCGACAAGCAGAAGACCACCGTTACCGGTATCGAAATGTTCCGCAAGCTACTCGACTACGCAGAGGCTGGCGAGAACGTTGGTCTATTGCTACGTGGAACCAAGCGTGAAGATGTAGAGCGTGGACAGGTTGTTGTTAAGCCTGGTTCAATCACTCCACACACCGGCTTCGACGCAAACGTCTACATCCTTTCAAAGGATGAGGGTGGCCGTCACAACCCGTTCTACTCAAACTACCGTCCACAGTTCTACTTCCGTACAACTGACGTGACTGGTGTTATCACCCTTCCTGCAGGCACCGAAATGGTTATGCCTGGCGACACCACTGAAATGGCAGTTGAGCTAATCCAGCCAATCGCTATGGAAGAGGGACTACGTTTCGCTATCCGTGAGGGTGGACGTACCGTAGGTGCAGGAACTGTTACCAAGATCACCAAGTAATTTCGATTACTTTCGAAAAGACCCGGGCTTCGGCTCGGGTCTTTTTGTTTAAGCAAGAATGGCCTCAGCCGAAGCTGGAGCCACCCTTCGGCTCTACAGACTCAAAGTAATGATGATCTCAATGATGACGAGCACCACTTTGATCAACAAAACAATCAGTTTGAACCACTTGGGCATGTCCAAGTATCCACACCTCATAAGGCGCGAACCCTTGAGAGTCGTTGAACCGGACCGCACTTTTACTTCCAAAAACCAAGCAAAAGTGTTTTAAACTAAGAGTGTTTACCCTCGGACTTTGGTCCGGTTCAACGCTCTCTTAGCGTCAGAAAAATCCCCCAGTTCGCGCTGGGGGGTTTTCTTTAGCCAAACCTGCAAGTCACGCAGCTTGCTTGGCTTCTAAATCCTCCAATAATTTCTTGGATGCTTGGTATGCGGTTGTGAATCTGTGAAACGAAATTCAACTTTCAAACCTGTGGATAGTCTTTGTTTATCGCGCTCAAAGATGAGGAATGACTATGGCACTTGGAGAGTTCTCACCGGCATTTGCTGCTGGTCCGCCAGACGATTTAGTTGAGATTCAGGCTCGCGAGGCTGCTGCAGTGGCTGCCTATCCTCGACCAAAGAATTTGCGAATCACCGACATCTCGATTCCTGGATCGCAGCGCCAGATTCCTGCGCGTTTGTATCAGCCGATAGATGAGCATGGGAATCTCCTTCCCGGTCCGCTGCCAATTTTTGTTTGGTTCCACGGCGGGGCTTTTATTTTTGGCGACATCAACATGGGCGAGGCAGAATTCACATCTTGCGAGGTTGCATCGCAGGCAGAGTGTGTTGTGATCAATGTTGATTACCAACTTGCGGATGCAGATGTTCGCTTTCCTTGCAGTCAAATTGATGGAATCGATGCGGTGCTTTGGGCACGCGAACATGCAGGTGGTTGGCACGCTAATCCTGAGAAACTATTTGTTGGCGGAGCAAGTGCTGGAGCATTCTTGGCCGGTTCTGTCGCGTTGATGCTTCGTGATCGCGGAATCAAGGCGGCGGGAATCCTTCCGATTTATCCGGCAGCACATCAGCTTTGGCCAGATATGACTCCGGAGATTTACGAACTGGTGAAAGACATCGTCTACTTCACTCCTGAATTCAGCGCACTTCACAACCCTTGGTTGCTTGAGGCAATTCACGATTATGACGCCAATGAGGATAAGTTCCACTGCTTCCCTGGTGACACTGTTGAAAAGGCAGGTCAAGCCCCGTTCTTGATTGTGCACGCGCAAAAAGATTCACTGCGATTGTCTGGAGAGTTTTGGACAAAACAACTTCGCGCTGCCGGAGTATCGGTAGATGAATTCATTGAGCCGGAACAGACTCATGGCTACCTCTCCTATGGGCCAACCAATCCAGGTACCGCTCACACCTTTGCCCTGATGGCGCGCTGGATTAAGGCTCACTAGTTTGCAGGCATTCGAGAAGGCCCGTTGGGTCAAGGTAGTTGAGCCTGAGCTAAAGCCGAAGGGCGAGCGTCCGGCCTATTGGGTGGGTAAACAGTTTGCGGCTGCGGGTGACTCAGCTGTACTTCGAGTGTCAGCTCAGGGTTTGTATCAGGCTTATCTGAACGGGCGTTGGATCAGCGGGCGCGTGAACCTGCTGGACCTCGAC
>JBFYJA010000155.1:0-2610 GCA_041311675.1 Micrococcales bacterium
TCGGAGGAGTAATCGTTCTCGGGGGAGCCTTCGGTGCCGGTGTGGTAGTTGGCGCAACTGAGGGGCGTGACCTTCCGGGCATCAGTCAGTTTGACCGTGACGGGGACCACAAGTTCCCTGGTGGCGATGGGCAGCGACCTCCTCGTCCAGGTGATGACGATGGCGACCGCGGGCAGTTCGACCCGAATCAGGCACCTGATACGGGTTCAACCACCCAGAACGGCTAATTGCCGCTGGCATCAAGCCCCGTTTTGGTCTAGACTCGACAGGTTGCCGTGTATCGGCCGCGGATAAAGAGAGCAAACCTATTCCGGGTTTTGCGCCGCGCAGCAAGAACTGAAGGAGTCAAACTATGGCACTAGATGCAGCAGTAAAGACCGCGATTATCAACGAGTACGCAACTCACCCTGGTGACACTGGCTCACCTGAGGTTCAGATTGCTGTCCTTTCTCAGCGTATTAAGGACCTAACCGAGCACCTAAAGGACCACAAGCACGACCACCACTCACGTCGTGGCCTCTTGATCCTGGTTGGTCAGCGTCGTCGCCTCCTTGGCTACCTTCAGAAGGTAGACATCGAGCGCTACCGTAAGCTAATCGACCGTCTCGGACTACGTCGCTAGTTGCAAGCAAGTCTTTGTAAAACACCTCCGGTATACCGGGGGTGTTTTCTTTTCTAGGCTTTTGTCGGAGGCGCTGGTAGCCTTGTCTAGAACGCAAAAGCAGGTTTGCTGATCTCCGGTTGAAGACCTTGAGAAGTTTCTAGACAACTATTCTCAAGATTTTTTACTGCAGATCAGTTACCGACAGTCGTCGGGGCATCCCTCAAAGTGTGGGCAAGTTTGACTTGCTTTCGCGTTCCGTGCACAAATTCGATTGGGTTTCGCACGCGAGGATATAAAGAGGAGGCCCGAGTGGGTCACGAAGTAGAAACAATGAGCGGTACTCAGTACGAAACCGCAGTTATCGATAACGGAAAGTTTGGCAAGCGTCACATTCGCTTCGAAACCGGACGTCTAGCTCAGCAGGCACAGGGTGCAGCGAGCGTTTACATTGACGAAGAGACCATGTTGTTCTCGGCTACCACTGCAAGCAAGCAGCCAAAGGATCAGTTTGATTTCTTCCCACTTACCATTGACGTTGAAGAGCGTATGTACGCAGCAGGAAAGATTCCTGGTTCATTCTTCCGTCGCGAAGGTCGTCCATCGACTGAAGCAATTCTTACCTGTCGTCTAATCGACCGTCCGCTCCGTCCATCATTCGTTGATGGTCTGCGTAACGAAATCCAGATCGTGGTTTCTGTTTTGGCAATCGAGCCAGATGAGCTATACGACGTTGTTGCAATCAACGCCGCTTCGATGTCAACTCAGCTTGCTGGTCTGCCATTCTCTGGCCCAATCGGTGGTGTGCGTGTTGCACTTATCGACGGTCAGTGGGTTGCCTTCCCTAAGCACTCACAGCTTGACCGCGCAGTATTCGACATGGTGGTTGCCGGTCGCGTAATTGTTGAGAACGGCGTCGAAGACGTTGCCATCATGATGGTTGAGGCTGAGGCTTCGGAGAACGCATGGAACCTAATCAAGAACGAAGGCGCAGTTGCTCCTTCTGAGGACATCGTTGCTCAGGGACTTGAGGCTGCAAAGCCATTCATCAAGGAATTGGTTGAAGCTCAGGCGCGCTTGGCTGCAAAGGCTGCAAAGCCAACTGCTGAGTACCCAGTGTTCTTGCCATACACCGACGAGGTTTACGACGCTGTTTACGCAGCTGCGGCAACCGAGTTGGCTGAGGTTTACAAGATTGCTGAGAAGCAGGCTCGCCAGGATGCAGATGACATCCTGAAGGAGAAGACCAAGGCTGCACTTGCAGAGAAGTTCGACGAAGAGACCATGTCTCAGTTCTCGGCTGCTTACAAGTCAGTTACTAAGAAGATCGTTCGTACTCGCGTACTCAAGGAAGGCATCCGTATGGATGGCCGCGGTAAGAAGGACATCCGTCCGATCACTGCTGAGATCCACGTGATTCCTCGTGTACACGGTTCAGCAATCTTCGAGCGCGGCGAGACTCAGATCATGGGTGTTACCACTTTGAACATGTTGAAGATGGAGCAGCAGATCGATGCTCTAACTCCAGTTACTTCAAAGCGTTACATGCACAACTACAACTTCCCGCCTTACTCAACTGGTGAAGTTGGTCGCGTTGGCACTCCTAAACGTCGTGAAATTGGTCACGGTGCATTGGCAGAGCGTGCGCTGGTTCCAGTTCTTCCATCACGCGAAGAATTTCCTTACGCAATTCGTCAGGTATCAGAAGCGCTTGGTTCAAACGGTTCAACCTCGATGGGTTCTGTTTGTGCATCGACTTTGTCATTGCTTTCTGCTGGTGTTCCACTGCGTGCACCGGTAGCCGGTATTGCAATGGGTCTAATCTCTGACGAGATCAACGGCAAGACCGAGTACGCAGCAATCACCGACATTCTTGGTGCCGAAGACGCTCTTGGCGACATGGACTTCAAGGTTGCCGGTACTCGCGAATTCGTTACTGCAATTCAGCTAGACACCAAGTTGGATGGAATTCCTGCTTCAGTTCTTGCTGGTGCGCTAACTCAGGCTCG
>JBFYJA010000029.1:0-8399 GCA_041311675.1 Micrococcales bacterium
CCACCGATTAGCACGTTGCCGGCACGGAACTGCTTCTCGAGCTTCACGCGCTCGATGTTCAACTTCTTTTCTTCGTCGCGCTTTGCAGCAGCAAGTTCAAAGTCCTGGTCTTCAATTGCCTTCTCTTTTTGCGACTTGATCTCGGCCATGCGCTCTTCGAGTTCTTTCAACTCTGGAGGTGACGACAAGAAGCTGAGGCGCAAACGTGCACCGGCTTCATCGATTAGGTCGATGGCCTTGTCTGGCAAGAATCGATCGGTGATGTAGCGATCGGCTAGGTTTGCTGCGCTAACCAAGGCTGAGTCGGTAATCGAAACCTTGTGGTGTGCTTCGTAGCGGTCGCGAAGACCCTTCAAGATGTTGATGGTGTGCGGTAGCGAAGGCTCGTTAACCATTACCTGCTGGAAGCGGCGAGCAAGTGCTGCGTCCTTCTCAAAGTGCTTGCGGTACTCGTCAAGAGTGGTAGCACCAATGGTCTGGAGCTCGCCACGGGCAAGCATCGGCTTCAAGATCGAAGCGGCATCGATGGCACCCTCGGCAGCACCTGCGCCGACTAGTGTGTGGATTTCGTCGATGAAGGTGATGATGTCGCCGCGCTGACGGATCTCTTTGGTTACTTTCTTTAGGCGCTCTTCGAAGTCACCGCGGTAGCGAGAACCAGCGATTAGGGAGCCCATGTCTAGTGTGTAGAGCTGCTTGCCCTTCAAAGTTTCTGGCACGTTGCCGTTAATAATTGCCTGCGCCAGTCCTTCAACAACTGCAGTCTTACCAACACCAGGTTCACCAATCAAAACCGGATTGTTTTTTGAACGACGAGAAAGAATTTGCATCACGCGTTCGATTTCACGTTCGCGCCCGATCACCGGATCAAGTTTTCCGTCGGCAGCAGCCTGAGTTAGGTTGCGACCAAACTGATCGAGGATTTGTGAACCCTTTTGCTTTTCAGAATTGTCGCCGCCAACGTTGACGGTTTCTTTACCCTGGTATCCAGAAAGAAGCTGAATAACTTGCTGACGAACTTTGTTGGTATCTGCACCAAGTTTGGTGAGAACCTGCGCAGCGACTCCTTCGCCTTCGCGAATTAGTCCTAGCAACAAATGTTCGGTGCCGATGTATGAGTGACCAAGCTGTAGTGCTTCACGAAGAGAAAGTTCCAAAACTTTTTTAGCACGAGGAGTAAATGGTATGTGTCCGGTTGGTGCCTGCTGACCCTGGCCAATGATCTCTTGCACCTGCTCGCGCACGCCTTCGAGATTGATACCCAAAGCTTCGAGTGCCTTGGCAGCAACGCCTTCACCCTCGTGAATCAGTCCGAGCAGGATGTGCTCAGTTCCGATGTAGTTGTGATTTAGTAGCTTGGCTTCTTCTTGAGCGAGCACAACTACGCGACGGGCCTTGTCGGTGAATTTTTCGAACATACAAAGATGTTAGGTCGGCGAACCCCTCCAAAATAGGGCTGTTCGCTCTAGGGTAAATCGCGCTTTGCGCGCTCTTCGGCCTCAATTTCACCGTAAACCTTGCGCTCTTTAGCGTCGGCGCGGACGATGGCGCGGAAGACGATCCAGACGATTAGGCCAACTCCAGCCACTGGGATTAGTGACCAGAGGGCATTGCCGATCCACTCGCCTGCTGACATTACTTCACCAGCGGGAACATGATGGTCTCGCGGATGCCGAGACCAGTGAGGCTCATGAGTAGGCGGTCGATGCCCATTCCCATACCGCCCGATGGAGGCATGCCGAATTCGAGAGCCTTGAGGAAGTCTTCGTCGAGCTTCATGGCTTCAGGGTCGCCGGCGGCAGCCAGGGTTACCTGCTCGATAAAGCGCTCACGCTGGATTACCGGGTCCACAAGCTCCGAGTAACCGGTGGCCTGTTCGTAGCCACGAATGTAGAGGTCCCACTTCTCCACGACGCCATCTTTGCTGCGGTGGTTTCGGGTAAGCGGAGATGTGTCCACTGGGAAGTCGATGACGAAGGTCGGCTTCTGCAAGTCGGCCTTAACAAAGTGCTCCCAAAGTTCTTCAACATACTTACCGTGCAACGGGTGCTCGATTTCGATGTCGACAGACTTGGCTAGCTTCTTCAAATCTTCGATTGGAGTGTTTGGAGTTACTTCAACACCGGCAGCCTTCGAAAGTGATTCGAACATTGAGATGCGGTCCCAGTTTCCAGATAGGTCGTTCTCGGTGCCGTCGTCAAGCTGCACAACGTGAGTGCCGAAGGCATCCATCGCTGCATTCTGAATCAGCTTCTGTGTGAGGTCTGCGATTGAGTTGTAATCGCCGTAAGCCTCGTATGCTTCGAGCATTGCGAACTCAGGTGAGTGAGTGCGGTCTGCGCCTTCGTTACGGAAGTTGCGGTTGATTTCGAATACGCGATCGATTCCACCGACGACAGCACGCTTCAAGAAAAGTTCAGGAGCGATGCGCAAGAACAACTCGGTGTCGAATGCATTTGAGTGAGTCTTGAACGGACGAGCACTCGCACCACCGTGAATGGTTTGCAACATCGGGGTTTCAACTTCGGTGAAGCGTGCTTCTTCGAAAGTCTTACGTAGTGACTTCATTACGTTCGCACGAATTTGCACAACCTCGCGGGCACGATCGCGAACGATTAGGTCGATGTAACGGTGACGCACACGGAACTCTTCTCCGAGTTCGTTGTGCAGGTTAGGCAGTGGACGAATAGTCTTGGCAGCCATCTGCCAGTCGTCAACGAGAATCGAAAGCTCGCCGCGCTTTGAGGTGATTACCTCGCCGCTAACGAATAGGTGATCGCCGAGGTCGACCAATTCCTTGTAAAGCTCGAGGCGCTCTTCGCCAACCTTGTCGAGAGAAAGCATCGCCTGGATGCGCTCGCCAGAGCCCGACTGAAGTGTGCCGAAACAAAGCTTTCCGGTGTTGCGCTGGAACATAACGCGGCCAGCAATGGCAACCTTGTCGCCGGTGGCTACGTCAATCTCTAGGTCTGGGTACTTGGCACGAACCTCATCGATGGTGTGAGTAATCGGCAGGCTTACCGGGTAGGCATCGCCCAGTTCGTTTAGGCGGGCACGCTTAGCCAAGCGAACCTCAATCTGCTCAGGCAGGTCTTGGTCAAATTCTTGGTTGAGTTCGTCGCTCATCCGGGCCCCTAAATGGTGATGCTCAGGTTGTCTAACAGTCTGGTGTTGCCCACTCGCGCTGCAATCAGCATGAGGGCTTGGCCGCTAAAACTATCGTCGATTGGCTCGAAGGAGTTCGGGTTGACCAGGGCAACGTAGTCAAGTCTAACCGCTGGGTCGAGAGCAGCCTGGACTGCAGAAAGGCGTTGACTTGGGCTTCCGTTGCTTGCCTGACTGAGTGCCCTGTGGATGCCAGCGGCTAGTTCACGCTCATCAGCGCTTAGATATTCATTGCGGCTCGACATGGCAAGACCCGATTGTTCGCGGATGATCGGAGCGGCAATTACTGCCAGGTGGTTCCAGCGGTGATTCGAGTTGGCCACCATGCGCTGAATTAGGAATAGCTGCTGGGCATCCTTCTTACCGAACACCGCGAAGTCGGGTTGAACCAAATCAAACAATCTCGCGACAACGGTGAGCATCCCGTCGAAGTGTTCCGGGCGAACCGCGCCTTCGTAAACCTTGCCGATTTCACCGGCATGCTGTGTGATGTCATTGCCATTTGGATACACGTCGTCGACCGTTGGTGCAAACACCACATCGACGCCAACGGCTGAGAGTTTTTCCGCATCGGCTTGAAGATTGCGCGGATATTTGTCGAAGTCTTCGTTAGCAGCGAACTGAAGGGGGTTCACAAAAATCGAAACCACAACAAAGTCTGCAATTTGTTTTGCGATCTCTACTAATGAAATGTGTCCGTCGTGCAGTGCGCCCATCGTTGGAACGAAGGCAATCTTCTTGCCATACATTCGCGCGCTTGAGACTGCTTGTGCTAAATCCGTCGCACTTGAAATAATTTGCATTACTTATCCAACAACTCGGTTGGGTCAATCGGTTGATGCCCTTGCGAAAGGGCAACTTCAACCGAAGAACGTATCAAAGGAGCTAGCACGCTAGCCGCTGGCTCGATTCCTATCTCCTCGAGCAAACCGATTGACTGATTAACAATCATCGAAGAGAAACTTGAGGCCACCGAAATGGCTTCAAAGTATTGTGCGCGATTTTCTTCGGCAATTGTGATTGGCTCGGCGCCCATCTCGATAACCAGTGCCTGAGCAATTGGCAACGCCACAGCAGGTGCCGAAACCGCAAAGTAACTCTCGCGAATACGAGCGAGGTCGGAGCTACTTCCGGTGAACTTCATCGCCGGGTGAATCGCCAATGGAATTGATCCAGCCTTTGCAGCTGGGTTCAAAATCGAGTAGCCGTGCTTTCCAGAGGTGTGTGCCACAAGCTGACCTGGCTTCCAAAGCTTGCCCTCGGTAATGCCGCTGATGGTGAGTTCCAGCTGCTCATCCGGAATGGCGAAGACCACCAAATTGGCGAACTCGAGCAGGTCGGGAATCGACTTGCGCTGAATGATTTCGTGGCCTGCAGCTCCAAGCGCCTGGGCGAATGCCTTACCGACTGGGCCATCCCCGACGATGCCAATGTTTAGTCTGGCGCTCACGCTGGGGTGGCCTCTGGCCTAGTTGCCGGTTTCGTGTCAGTGTCTTCTCCGTCTTCCGGCAGCTTGCAAGAACGCTCAATCAAGATTGCGATGACTATCAAAACAATCGATTCAATCAGCGCTAGCGAGTTCCAAGAAATTGATTCAGGGATTACCGGAAGTGTTGCCTGCAGAATTACCAAACTAATTGCGAAGCCTGCAAACAACGAACCCGAAATTGCAGTTGCTTTGGCCAGTGCCAGAACGCGAACTGCATAAAACGGATCGATACGTTTTGGTCTTTTACCGGTGGTGACATATTTCGCGAGCTCGCGACGGTAACGGAAAACTGGAATCGCAGCGAGTAATTCAATGACAGCAATAGACGGTATTGAAATGAGTAGGTTGTGTGGTGCCACCGGAACAGATCCACCGTTTGCAATTAGTGCCTTCACGGCAACAAAAGTAATTGCTCCCGCCACGATAGTTGCAACTAATAAACTCCAGATTTTGGTCGGTCTCATGAAACCACCCACACATCGTGTTCAACCGGCTTGACAAGTTCGGCAACTTTACCGTGACCGGGTAAAACCGCATCCTTGTCTAGCAAGTTCCACGGCACCAATACGAATGCACGTTGATATGCGCGAGGGTGTGGCACAGTCAAAGTTTTTTTCGCAATGATTTCATTGCCGTAAGTGATGATGTCGATGTCCATGGTGCGAGAACCCCAACGTTCTAATCGCACGCGCCCAAGCTCTGCTTCCACCTTGCGCAGCTTCTTCAAGAATTTCTTTGGCTTCAAGTTGGTATCCACCTTGAGCACCGCGTTTATGTAATTCGGTTTACTCTGATCTATCCCAGCTTGGGTAACCGCGTAAGACTCAACCAGCGGTGAGACAGCACGGACTTTAACTTTCTTGAGTTCGGAAATTTTCTCGACTGCTGCCTCGATATTTGCTTGGCGGTCACCAAGGTTGCCGCCGATGGCTA
The DNA here is from genome assembly GCA_041311675.1 of Micrococcales bacterium. GTDB lineage: Bacteria > Actinomycetota > Actinomycetes > Actinomycetales > Microbacteriaceae > Rhodoluna. The sequence continues at coordinate 5,588 of JBFYJA010000029.1, forward strand.
GCACCGAGTGGACCGCATTCTTCATTAGCGCTTGCCCTTGACCGTGACGCTGACGTCTTCAAACTTGTGGTTAATCGGGGCATTTGGCTTGTGCACGGTTATTTTGGCCTTGGACACTGCCTGTCCGCCGAGGTCGAAGGTGAGGGTCAGTAGACGCTGGGCCAGGGTTTCCAACAGGTCAACTGGGTTCTGCTTGGCATCAGCCACCAGAGCGTCGGCAAGGTCTGCATAGCTGAGGGTGTTGGCCAAATCGTCAGAGCTGGTTGGCTGGATACTTACTTCGGCATCAATCAAGAATTCCTGGCCGTAAGCCTTCTCAAAGTCAAAGACTCCATGATGGCCGTAAACGCTCAATCCCTTGATGCTGATTTTGATTGGCGAAAGCTCCATGCCTTAACTTTATTCGGCTTCGGCGTTCCTCAGGGCAGAAACCATGGCGATGGCGTCGGTCGTGGCTTGTACATCATGCACTCGCACACCCCACAATTTGCGCTGCAACAGCAATGCGGTCAAAACCGCGGTGGCCATGTCACGACGACCATTGGATACCGACTTTGGATTTTCTTCATCTAGAGCGCTGGCAATAAATCTCTTGCGCGAAGCGCCGACCAAAATTGGAAAACCAAGTTTTTCCAGTTCGTTCAGGTTTGCCACAAGCTGCCAGTTCTGTTCTGCGTCTTTTGCAAAACCCAAACCTGGATCAACGATTATTTGTTCGCGAGTAAGTCCCACAGCAATTGCGGCATCGATTCGCTCTTGTAATTCGCGTGCCACATCGCGAGCCACATTTTCATAATCGTTTAGCGAGTCCATTTCGGTGCTAAACCCGCGCCAGTGCGAAATCACGATGTGCTTTTGGCTTTGCGTAGCAACGCTAAACATCGCATCATCGGCAAGACCACCGGAAACATCGTTGATGATGTCTGCTCCGGCTTCGATAGCGGCTGCCGCTGTCACAGCATTCATGGTGTCGATACTCACCAATATTTTGTAATTCGATTTGATGGTGCGAATTACCTCGAGTACACGGCGCTGCTCTTCTTCAATCGCAATTCGCTCTGCACCTGGTCGAGTGGATTCGCCACCGACATCGATGATTTGAGCTCCGGCATCAATCATGATTTTCACCTGTGCCATTGCTGCTTCAAGTGTTGTGTACTGGCCGCCGTCGCTAAAAGAATCTGGGGTGACATTAAGCACGCCCATTACTAGCGGAGCTTGGAAACTCATTTGGTTATTAATGCCATGACTTCGGCGCGCGCCACCGGTTCGTCGTAAACACCACGTGCCGACATAGTGATGGTGTTGGCCTCTGGCTGTCGAGCTCCGCGAGAGACCACGCAGTGGTGACGGGCCTCGACCACAACGACTACGCCCTTGGTATCAAGGCCCTGCTCGATGGCATCGGCGATCTGGGCGGTCAGGTTCTCCTGCAACTGCGGGCGATGAGCGATGATTTCGACCACCTTTGGCAATCGGCCAAGACCAACCACGCGGTCGGTTGGTAGGTATGCAATGTGCGCAACACCGGTGAACGGAAGTAGGTGGTGCTCACACATCGAAACGAATTCGATGTCTTTGAGAATGACAACTTCTGTGTGCTCAGCCGGAATAGTTTCAGTCAGCGCAGACTTTGGATCTACTCCAATGCCACTAAAGAAAACTCCGTATGCCTCAGCAACTTTCTTTGGAGTTGCCAACAGGTCATCGCGCTGTGGATTTTCACCGATTGCATTTAGCAACTCGGTGACCGCAGCTTCGATGCGCTGTTGGTCGACCATTTACTTTGTTGTCTTCTTTTTCGCAGCCGGCTTCTTAGCAGCAGTGGTTGCTGCTGACTTCTTCTTTGCAGGAATAGCGATTGGTCCCTGCTTTGAAACCGGACGGCTCTTTGATGACAACCACTGACGGCGACGAGGAAGTTTCTTCACGTTCTTGAAGATCTTCGCTATGTCTTCCTGGTTAAGAGTTTCGCGCTCCATCAATTCCTTGGCGAGTGCATCGAGCACCTTGCGGTTAACAGTTAGCGCCTTGTATGCCTCATTGTGAGCAGCTTCAACAATCGCACGAATTTCTTTGTCGATTTGCTGAGCAGTAGCTTCGCTGTAATCGCGCTGCTGCGCCATGTCTCGGCCGATGAATACTTCGCCACCATTTCCGTAACTCACGGCACCGATTGAATCGCTGAATCCATACTGAGTAACCATCTGGCGTGCAATCGAAGTTGCCTTTTCAAAGTCGTTCGATGCTCCGGTGGTTGGATCGTGGAACACAATTTCTTCGGCAACGCGACCACCCATTGCATATGCAATTTGGTCAAGTAGTTGATTACGTGAAACCGAGTAGCGGTCTTCTAGCGGAAGCACCATGGTGTAACCGAGTGCGCGTCCGCGAGGAAGGATGGTGACCTTGGTCACCGGGTCGCTGTCGTTCATCGATGCAGCAACCAGAGCGTGGCCAGCCTCGTGGTACGCGGTGTTCAAGCGTTCGCGGTCCTGCATCAGGCGTGACTTCTTCTGTGGGCCGCCAATTACGCGGTCGATTGCCTCGTCCAAAGTGGCCGCGGTGATCTTCTTTTCATTCTGACGTGCTGTCAACAGGGCCGCTTCGTTCAGCACGTTGGCAAGGTCGGCACCGGTGAAACCAGGGGTGCGACGGGCAATCACGGCTAGGTCGACATCGTCGGCAATTGGCTTGCCCTTTGCGTGCACCTTGAGGATCTGCTCGCGACCGATTAGGTCTGGAGCGCCAACGCCGATCTGACGGTCGAATCGACCAGGACGCAAGAGCGCTGGGTCAAGAATGTCAGGGC
>JBFYJA010000156.1:0-2584 GCA_041311675.1 Micrococcales bacterium
GTCGGTCATTACCGTCCAGTAGTTTCCGATTTCGAAACCGTACTGGTAAATGCCGATGGCGCCGGATGGGTCTGGCGCTTCGAGCGAAGTGATGATCAGAGAGAACAGCGGGGTGAGGAAGAACAAGCCCAGGTAGATGAGGCCAGGTAGCAACAGGGCGAGGACAATTTTGCCGCCCTTACGATTTGCTCCCCCAGCTACCGCTGGTGCATTTCCGCCAAACGCCGCGAATGCCATTACTTCTCGCTTGATGCCGGAAGGTCGGCAAGTCCGAAAGCGTGGTCAACCTTCCAGCTGACCCAAACTTTGGCGCCGAGTTCGGTGACCGGAGACTTGCCGATGTTCTGAGCAAACACTGTTACTTGGCCGAGGTTCGGAATCTCGATTAGGTACTGATTGCTCACGCCGGTGAAGCGGATATCGATGATTTCACCAGGACCGATGACGTTTAGGTCGCTGGTTGCCTTCGGTGCGCCATCCTCGTGGAAGTTTGCCTTCTCTGGGCGCACACCGATGGCAATCTTGCCGCTGTGCTTCTCGGCGCGAGCCTTTGGCACTGTTAGCTTGTGACCGTTAACGTCGATGCTGACCGAGTTTGCGTTCTCCTCGACAACATCGCCAACGAAAAGATTGCTCTGACCGAGGAACTTAGAAACGAATGCAGTCTTTGGACGATCGTAAAGTACCTCAGGTGCACCCATCTGCTCGATGCGTCCCTTGTTCATAACCGCGACGGTGTCTGCCATGTCCATGGCTTCTTCCTGGTCGTGAGTCACGTGCAAGAAAGTTAATCCAACTTCAATCTGGATTGCCTTCAACTCAATCTGCATCTGTCGACGAAGCTTGAGGTCAAGTGCACCAAGTGGTTCGTCCAATAGAAGAAGCGAAGGTCGGTTGACGAGTGCGCGAGCCAATGCAACGCGCTGCTGCTGTCCACCAGAAAGTTGCTGTGGTCGTCGCTGGGCTAGGTGACCAAGCTCAACTAGGTTAAGCGCATCCTGTGCCAACTTCAGCGGGTCAGCAATTTTGCGCTGACGCAATCCGAAGGCAACGTTGTCGAGCACTGTCATGTGTGGGAAAAGTGCGTACGACTGAAACACAGTGTTGACTGCACGCTCGTGCGGCTTGGAATCAGTGATGTCCTTGCCACCGAGTGAAACAGTTCCGGTGGTTGGTGAATCTAAACCGGCAACGATACGAAGTGTTGTGGTTTTACCGCAACCGGAAGGTCCGAGTAGTGCGAAGAACTGACCGGCAGGAATGTGCAGGTCGAGTTCTTCGATTGCGGTGAAACCAGGGAATTCTTTTCGAATTCCACGCAGATAAAGATCTGCTCCAGAGCTAGTAGCTTGCGCCACTAGACCACACCGTTAGCTGCGTCAGACCATAGCTTCGAGAAGTCGTTGTCTTCTTTGGCGGTCAACGGACGGAAGACATGGAACTTGGTTGCGTAGTCTTCCTCGGTTGGGAACATCAGTGGGTTGTTTCCGACCTTTGGATCCTGCGCAACGGCAGCCTCCTTGGCTCCATTAACCGGTGAAACGTAGTTCACACCGGAAACCGCGAGCGCGGCAGCAACCTCTGGCTGGAAGTAGTAGTCGATGAGCGCGTGAGCGTTCTTCGCGTGGGTTGCACCCATTGGAATCTGGTAGTTGTCGCAAGCGAAGGTTGAACCAGATTCGAGTAGCACAACGCCGAGATCGTCATTGCCTAGCTCTGCGTTAGCTCCGATGATGTCTCCGGTCCAAACGATTCCAGCAACTGCATCGCCACTCTTGTAGTCATCGATGTATGAGTTGCCCTTGATGCCGCGAATCCAACCGTCAGAAACCTTCTGAGTGAAGTAGTCGACTGCGTTCTGGAAGTCATCAGCGGTGAAGTTTGCGATGTCTACACCCTTGGCAAGCATGATCACACCGAGTGTGTCGCGCATCTCTGAAAGAACTTCAACCTTGCCCTTTAGTGCTGGGTTTTCAAGAATGTCTTCTAGAGAAGTAGGTGCATCTTTACCGGTTAGCTTCTTGTAGTTCGCCTTGTGGTATCCGATACCTGCAACGATTCCCTTCCAGGTAATCGAGTACTTGCGACCTGGGTCGAATGCGCCGAGTGTGGTTTTGAATGCGTTGTTGTAGTTTGCAGTCACGTTTGGCATCAACGAGTAGTCGAGCTCTTGCACGTAACCTGCGTTTAGCAAACGTGCCGCCATCCAGTCGGTCAAACACATTGTGTCTGCACCGGTGTCAGTACCTGACGCCAACTGGTTCTTCACACGAGCGAAGTAAGTGTTGTTGTCATCGATGTTGATGTTGTAGGTGACCTTGATGCCACTCTGCTTTTCGAAACCGGTGATGGTTGGTGAGTGTGGGTCGTCGTTACCATCCATGTAGTACGGCCAGTTGTCCCAGATGACTACCTTCTCGGTGTCTGAAAGATCCTTGGCTGGAGTAAGAGTCTTGACTCCTCCGCCTGGTGCACAAGCTGCAAGCAAAAGTGCTGATGCAGTTGCACCGGCACCGGCAAGTGCGGTGCGACGAGTGATTTGTGAACGCTTAGCTTGCGCCAAGATTTCTTTGAACTTTGGGTC
>JBFYJA010000157.1:0-2579 GCA_041311675.1 Micrococcales bacterium
ATTTGGTGCGGCTTACCCTCGGCATAGCCTGCTAGATCTTCGGCTGGCCAACCCAATTTGAGGAGCTCCTGCTTCACTTGGCCGCGAGCCCAAGGTTGAATCCTGAAACAGTTTTCGTTGATCCGACCGCCAAGCAATTCGGCAATTTTGCGATGTTTGGTGGCTTCTAACAAAACCGCCGGTTCGTTCGAAATCAGCTCTAGTTCGCCTTCGGCATCCCGCTTGATGACCAGTCGGCCATAGCGGCCCATGGTTTCGGCAATGTCGGTGCGCACTGACGTGGGCACCGCAAATTTTGCGTATCGGTCAAGCACATCAAGAACGAAATTACTGTCGTGACCAGCGGCTCGCGCATTCCAAAGCCCGAGTTTGGTGATTCGGTAGGTGTGAATGTGTTCTGGAGCTCGCTCTAGTTCGGCAAAGATGGCCAACTCGTGACGAGCATCAGCAGCTTGCGGGTGATCCACTTCTAGCAGTGCGGTTTTATCGCTCTGCACAATTAGTGGTCCGTTAGTCATCCTTATAGCCTATTTAAGAATGATGCTGGTTATCGATGCCAGCGGGAGCGTACGTTCGACATCTGCTTTGCGATCTTTAGCTCGAAGGCGGCCATTGGCAAGGCCAACTGGTTGAATTAGGTACTCAATAGATTCGCCGTTTGAGGTTTGAACGACAACTTGTGCAGTCGCTTTATTTTTTATTGCCAATTGAATTTGACGAAGTAGATCGTCATCATCTGGTTCGCTGCCAAGTTTTGCATCCTGTTCGCGGAGACGTTGAATGTCAGCACTGATCAGGTTTGCTCTCGTTTCAACTTGTGTTCGTTCCAGAGTTTCCATTGGAGAGATGACTTTGTTCTTGCTATCGACTCGGATTGCTACATATCCAGCGTCTCGAAGCGTGAAGTAAACCAATTCCATATCGAACCGTGAGTGCAGGTCACCATTTTCGCTGAAATGTAACGCTAGCGGCTTTAATTTTTGGTTGTTCTGAATTTCAGCTAAAAGAATGCTGTCTTCAGAGGTCACTATGGTGTGACCGTTTTGCGGCACTTCACTAACTCGCAACCTGCCGAATCGCTGCTCGGCTTCTCGAAGCAGGTAGTCCACAGGCTGAGGCAAATCTCGATCTGAAAGTTCTTGCAGTAGAGAACGGATCTCGGTCACCTTCATGCCGGTTTCGAGACCGTGACTAACTGACAGTGCCGAAAGTCGATAGCTACTTGCCATGCCGATTTGCTCTGTGTCAGCTATCTTTCGAAGTCTGATTTCAAGTTCGGTTGGAAGCGGCCCTGGTGCAATAAGCGTCAGATCAGCCTGAATGATTAGTTTCTTAGTTGGTGCTGGGAGACCCGCAACTACTAGTTTCTCGGCTGCGGTTAATTTGCCAGTGATCACTACGTTGAACCAACTGGTTGCGTGGTCATTCGAAACCAGGCCAATGGTCTCAGCAATTTGACTGATGCGGTTGAGTCGCGAGTTAACTGAAAGGTCAGCAAATCGGTAGCCCTGTCGAAGTGTTTGGCCAAGTGAAATGCCCTCACGGACAGAACCAAGTTCGCGTGCTCCCGGTTTACCGAGTAACTCGAGCCAGCTTGAGGCCAAGAGTGCCCAGCGCTGAGCATCAGACCATTTCAACCAAGACTCATACATGCCACCAAGTTGCCATCTGCCATTCGTGACTGTCGCCAGGTTGCACCATAAAGCGATTTCGAAAACCTGCTTCGCATAGTCATTAGTTTTTCGAAGGTGATTGGCGAGATGTTTAATGTCGGGTAGGCCAACTCCGCGTTTGCCTACCTCGCGAATGTACCGCTGTTCCAGATCGAAGACTAGCTCGGTGAGTGCCTGAATAATTTCAAAAATTGCCAGGTGTGCGTCACGGTCAATTTCTGCAATTGTGTTTGCCGACAATTCAGCGAGAGGGGTGAGGTGGGTGGCGGCTTTTGATTTTTCTAAGTCATGCAAGGCTTGAATAGCGTAGGAAAATATTTGATAGCCAGAATTGGTTTTGTCGACGAGACCTAGCTCGACTAACTCTGCTGCAACTGTTGCAGGCGGGATATTTTCAGCCGCAATATCGGCAAGCGCATCGAGTTGGCGATTGCTCAAGGAAGCGATTGCAGATGACGCTGATTTTGGGGAACTAATAGCATCGGCAAGGTCAAAGAAGTCGCGAAGATGCGAAGTGTTAATTGAACGGATTTTTGCCAGATTGACCAGTGTCAGATCATCCATGCGCCTTAGTGCGCCGGCAATCTGAAGTTGGTCAGACATTGACTATTTGTTTTCGCGTGAGCGTCGGCGCATGCTGACAAATAGCAGGACCAATATGATTACAAAACCAAATGGCAAGCCAATAAGCGGAATCTGAGTGAGGATTGGCCAAGGGTTAATGTTGAAAAGTCGGGTGAGCAGTGCTGCCAGCATGGTCACCAGCGAAAGTCCAATCACGCCAGCCGCCATAAAAGCGAGGATGTTTTCAAGTCGCGATGGATTCGATTCATTTTTAGCCATCCTTAAAGCCTCAGGGCACGAGCCAGCCCTAGTCTCCGCAGGGTTTGCCACGTAAAATAGGAG
>JBFYJA010000030.1:0-8336 GCA_041311675.1 Micrococcales bacterium
TCTTTTTCTTCACCTTTATTTCTCTCAAACAACATTTTTATAGCGGTAAAAAACAAGAATGCACCGAAAATGTAGAAGATCCAACTGAAATTTTCGATGAGAGCAGCACCGAGAGCGATGAAAATACCGCGAAGCACTAAAGACATCACGATGCCAACCATTAGAACTTCCTGTTGGATCTTCTTAGGCACAGCAAATCTACTCATGATGATTACAAAGACAAACAAATTGTCGAGGCTCAGACTGTACTCGGTAAGCCAACCAGCTAAGAATTCCGTTGCACGTGTACCGTCGTGTAATTGCCACAGTACGAATGCAAAAATCAGCGCCAATAGTGCGTATACCGAAACCCAGATTGTAGATTCTTTGGCGCTTGGTACGTGGGGCTTCTTGAAAATATAAAGAACATCAAAAAGTAAGATGCCGACGATAACCGCCATTGAGACGATTTCGAAAGTTAGATAAGCCTGTGCGTTCATCGACACTTAGTCTAAGCGCCGACCAGTTTCTGGATTACCTCTTCAAAAACCTGGTTGTGAGTATCCACATCAGCCTTGGTTGTAGTTGGGCACATCAAAGCCATGTTGTGGAAAGGAGTTAGAAGCACCCCGCGATTGGCTAGATAAAGGTGGATGAAGTCCTCGAGCTCGTGGTCCGCAGACTCAGCGGCGGCTGTCCCAGTGATTGGGTATGGCTTGGCAAATCGGTATTCTGCCCTGGCTCCCAACTGGTTGATGGACCAAGGCAAGTCGTACTTATCAAACAGCGCGTTTACCGAGCTTGTGTAATACGAAGCCAAATCAATCATCTTGGCGAAGTTTTCCTTGGTGAGCACCTTCTCTAGGGTTGCCCTAGCAGCAGACATCGAAAGTGGGTTTCCGGCTAGCGTTCCGCCAACGCCACCCATATCTATTAGGTCAAGATCGGTTCGGCTAAGTACGCGAGCAGCTAGTTCTTCACTTAGTCCGTAAGTTCCAATTGGGATACCACCGGCAATTGCTTTGCCAATTACGAACACATCTGGTTCGAGTCCATCACGACGGGTCATTCCACCCCAGTCGGCTGAGAACGTGTGAGTCTCATCGATTATCAACAAAGCATCATATTTGCGAGTTAGTTCACGAACTGCTTGCAAATATCCAGGCTCTGGTAGCACGATGCCGATGTTGGTAAGTGCTGGCTCCATTAGAACAGCTGCAACATCACCCTTGGCGAGTTCACGCTCCATACCTTCGATGTCATTGAATTCCGCGACTCGTGAAGTCATAGTGACATCAACCGGTGAACCAACATTGCCAGGGCGGTTCATTCCATTACCATCTGGTGAAGTGACAATCAGCGATTCATCTACCGAACCGTGATAGCAATACGAGTGAAACAAAATCTTTGGCTTGCCGGTGATTGCACGAACCAATCGAATCGCCCAACGGTTGGCATCGGTTGCAGTAAGCGAAAAACTCCATTTGGCCATGCCGAAACGTTCGGTTAAGTTTGCAGCAACCCATTCGGCATCTTCGGTTGGCATCATGGTGGTCAAACCGCCAAGTTCTTGAACACGATTCACAATCGCGGCGACAACTTCAGGGGAGCGGTGTCCAGCCATAGCACCGGTGTCACCAAGAGCAAAGTCGATGTACTCATTGCCATCGATGTCCCAAACACGATTTCCATCTGCGCGATCAAAGTAAATCGGAAAGCCAGTCGACTTCTTGTTCATCCAGGTCATTGGAACTCGACCGAAAAGGTGATCTGCACTGGCGTACGCCGCTTTTGACTTCGGATGCTTGGCTTCGAATGCGGTTACTTCGATTTGGTTTAATTCTGCAAGGCGGCTGCGATCAATCATGTTTTGAGCCTATTACTTGGCCAATGGGAAACCCCAAACGGTAAACTCGTGTAGTTGCCCCCGTAACTCAGTGGATAGAGTAGGAGCCTTCTAATCTCTTAGTCGCAGGTTCGATTCCTGCCGGGGGCGCCGCCAAACCGAGAGAAACCCATGTCTGACACCTTGCCACCATGTCCGCAGTGCAACTGCGAATACACCTACGAGATGGGAGCGCTGCTGGTTTGCCCAGAATGCGCCCACGAATGGGAACTGCAGGGCGAGGAAGCTGAGCCACAGGCTGCCGTGATTAAGGATTCGGTTGGCAATGTTTTGGCTGACGGCGACACCGTGACTATTGTCAAAGACCTAAAAGTTAAAGGCAGCTCAAGTTCAATCAAAGTTGGCACCAAGGTGCGCAACATCCGTTTGGTTAATGGAGCCGATGGTCACGACATCGACGCCAAAGTGGATGGCTTTGGTTCGATGATGCTCAAGTCAAGCGTCGTTAAGAAAGTTCTCTAGTCGTTTCTTTGTTACTCTAAAACCACTCGAGTAGCAGGGATTTGCAATGAAGCGTCCAAATATTGTTTTCATCATGTGTGATGACCACACGACTCAGGCAATCAGTGCCTATGGCAGCAAGATAAATCAGACTCCAAACATTGACCGCATAGCGGCTGCAGGCGCTCGCCTCGATTCGGCTTTTTGCACTAATTCGATTTGTGCACCGTCACGTGCGGCGATACTCACTGGAACCTATAACCACGTCAATGAAGTTCGCACCATCTGGGAAGACTTAGACAATACCCGCCCAACATTCATTGGCGATCTAAAGAACGCCGGTTACAAGACAGCAATCTTTGGCAAATGGCACTTGGGTCATGGTCCTAACTCTGATCCAAAGCACTTCGATCGCTGGGAAGTTTTGCCTGGCCAAGGCGACTACAACAATCCAAAATTCATCACACCCGAAGGTGAAGTCACTCACGAGGGTTATGTAACGACAATCACGACTGATTTAGCGTTGAACTGGTTAGAGAGTTTAGATCGCGAAGATTCATTCTGCTTGCTGGTTCATCACAAGGCGCCGCATCTTCCGATGACTCCGGATGAGAAACATAAGGATCTTTACGCTGATTATGACATTCCTGAACCGGAGACTTTGCATGAGGATCTTTCAGAGCGAGTAGAGGGCGTCAAGAATGCCAAGATGAATATCTACAAGCACATGCCTAAGGCCGTCATCAAGGAAAAGACCGGTGCTTACAAGCCAGACCTGCCTCAATATGAAGGTCAAAAGTGGGGCTACCAGCTATTTATTAAGGACTACCTGCGTTGTGTCGCATCGATTGATGAAAACACTGGGCGACTCTTGGATTATCTAGAAGAACATGGACTCACTGAAGACACACTGATTGTCTACACCTCTGATCAGGGGTTCTTCCTTGGCGAGCACTCATGGTTCGACAAGCGCTATATGTATGACGAAGCAATTCGTATGCCCCTGCTGATGAGCTATCCGCGAGCAATTGAACCTGGCACAGTCGTGTCCGAAATTGTGACCAATGTGGATTTCGCAAAGACATTCGTCGATTTTGCAGGTGCAGATATTCACGCTGGAGCTCAGGGGCGTAGTTTCCGAAACCTCCTGGAAAAGAAACCCGAGCGCGATTGGCCTCAGGCCATGTATTACCGCTACTGGGAACACGATGATCCTATTCACGCTGCGTGTGCACACTACGGCGTAAGGACACACGATTACAAGTTGATCTGTTATTACTCAGACGGCATGGGCTTGGAATTGACTGGAGACACTGTCTATCCAATTCAGTGGGAGTTGTTTGACCTTAAGAAAGACCCAATGGAACTCAAGAGTGTCTATGGGCTAGCTGAATACGCCGAAATTCAAGAAGATTTACTTCAAAAACTGAATCAATTGCAGGCCGAGGTGGGCGATGAGCCTTTCTATCCTGGTGCAAAGGTTAAGCATCTGAATTTCAAAGGTTTAAACATCAAGCCTTTGCTTGAAGAATATTTGTAAATGTCCGATACCTGCGATTGCTGTTCTCCGTCACGCGGTGGCGGTGAAGCCGTCTCGGCGAATGGAAACGAAACCTCGTTTTCTACCGAAGGTATGTTCTGTGTGCCAGCTCAGGAATTCGTCATGGGCTCAGATTCCAGCCTCGTTTTTCACGCCGATGAAGAAGGCCCAATAAGACGAGTTCAAGTCAATTCGTTTTGGATTGATGAGACCGCAGTAACTAATTCAGAATTCTCTAAGTTTGTGTCTGCAACCGGATATTCGACCGAAGCGGAAAACTTTGGCTGGAGCTTTGTCTTCGATGGTCTGGTTACCAAGGAAGTTTTAGAAAAGCACACCCGAGGTCGATTGCAGCATCCGAACTGGTGGCTCGCGGTGAATGGAGCCGACTGGCGGCACCCCTATGGCCCCGACTCGATAGCCGAGGATGAGCTTCCTGTTGTGCACGTTTCTTGGAACGATGCCGTGGCTTATGCCAATTGGATTGGTAAAAGATTGCCTACCGAAGCCGAGTGGGAATGCGCGGCTAGGGGAGGCTTAGAGCAGAAGACCTATCCGTGGGGTGATGATTTTCTTGCCTCGGGAAAACCAGGTGCCAACATTTGGCAAGGTGATTTTCCGAATCACAACACACTCGAGGATGGATTTTTTGGTCCCGCGCCTGCTCGATCCTTCGAACCGAACGCGTATGGGTTGCACAATATGGTGGGCAATGTTTGGGAGTGGACTTCGTCAGACTGGCGTGAAGGCAAGGTTCTGAAAGGTGGCTCGTATCTGTGTCACGATTCCTATTGCAATCGCTATAGGAATAGTGCCCGAATAAAAAATACACCAGATAGCTCTCTAGCTCACACTGGGTTCCGACTGGTTCATTCAGCCTAAAAGTAAAGTAATAACGTGAATAACTCAGACAAGCGTTGGCCAAAGTTCGTTTATGGGGCAGGCCAAGAACCAGACCCACGTTTTACCTTGGCAAATGAAAGAACTTTTTTGGCTTGGGTACGCAGCGCCCTCGCAGTAATCGCCATTGGTGTTGCCATCGATGAACTAGAAGTTGGATCCAATGATGCGCTGAGAGCAGTAGTTGTTATCTCACTCATTGTGATCGGCTGTGTTTTTGCCTTGCTTTCTTTTATCCGTTGGGCTCGAATTGAACGCGCAATGCGACTAAGCAAACCAATTCCATCTTTAGTTGCAGGGCTTGGTTTTGTGGTGTTCCTAGTAGTCGTCGGACTATTGATTGCCCTGCTTACGGTGAACTAGTTGGCTTACAATCAGGCTGAAACTCAGCCGGAACGAACTTCATTCGCCTGGACTCGAACCAGCCTCGCCTTACTAGTCGGAACACTCTGGGTTTGCCGTTCCGCATTTCTTACAGCTTCACCGATTGCTTGGTTAGTAATTGCTCTTAGCTCCGCGGGGCTAATTGCAAACTACGGGTTAATCAGAGTCAGGCGAAAGAAACTGCAAAAAGGACTAGCTGAATCAACCACTACAGGGTTAGCAAAAACATTGCTTGTTCTGCAAGTGCTGGTCATTGGTTTCGCTGCGCTTGCGCTCTAAGCATCCATTACTTCAGCAATGAAGCCATCTGCTTGTAGATTATGTTCGCAGCCATCACCGGATTTAGTCGAGCTAGGCGATCCATCATCGTGGCATCCGAACCAATCGTGATGCGTGGTTTATTTGCTTCAATGGCATCCACCATTGCTTTTGCAGCAACCGGCGCAGGTGTGGTCTTGAACTTGCTCTCGCTGGCCTCTGCATTAGCTGGCATCGCCATTCCAGAGTTTTGAGCAATGTTGGTTGCAATCGCACCTGGGAAAACCACTGTCACGCCAACTTTGGTGTCGAGTAATTCTGAACGAAGGCCCTGAGTGAATAAATTGATTGCGGCCTTAGATGCGCCATAAACGGTCTGGCCAGGCACTGGAGCGTATGCACCCATCGATGAGACATTGAGAATGTGTGCTTCAGGTCGGGCAAGTAGTCCAGGGAGGAAGGCTTTGACGAGAAGCAACGGTCCGGTGAAGTTTACGTCCATCACTTTGTGAGCTGATTCGAGCGAAAGATCCTTGACGTGAACGAAAGGTTGAATGATTCCAGCATTGTTGATCAGGGCATCGACGCTGCCCAACGCTTTTTCAATCTTGGCTGGTAGCGCTGCAACTTTTGTTTCGTCTGTTACGTCAACTTCAAAGATTTCAACTTTGCCGTTTAGCGCATCGGAGAGCTTCTTGGTCTCGGCAAGTGACTCCTTGCGCATATCCAGCGCTGCTACCGACGCACCGCGACGAACTAATTCGAGAGTGAGCTCGCGACCCATACCGCTTCCGGCTCCGGTGACCACTACTACTTTGTTGTTGACCTTCATTTTGAGTACCTTTCCTAGTTCTCAATTTGAATATAACTCTGCGTTTAAACGGAAAGTTACGAAAGGCTAAACGGCTTTATTAGGTCAGGCTAAGTTGTGCTCACATAGGTCGATACCTAGGTATTGCGCGATTGATTCACTTACCAGGCGGTGATCATCTCGCTGTGGAATACCCGATACGGTTACCGTGCCGACCAGCCCTTCACCGTGAATTCTGACCGGAAAGCAGCCTCCGGCAGGCGCAAAGTTGGCTTTGTCCCAACCTTCTTTCTCAGGATCAACTAGTCCAAGCACTGCTCGAAGGTTTCCGGCATAAGAGCAGTTATGAGTTTTGTTGACCAGGTTGCGCTTGCGGCGGGTCCAGTCAAAGTTTTCCTGAGTGGTACCAGGCAGCGCGTGCATAAACCAGATGTCGTCACCGCGACGGATGTCGATCACTACCGACCAACCTTCACGAACAGCGCGATCGTGAATCATGGTGCCGATTGAGTAAGCGTCGGCCTCATCAAACTTAGGGAAAACTAGTAGTTCTTCCTGGTGAAGAATCTTGGCGAGGTCAGTTTGTTCTTGCGACATTAGGCAAGCTCGAACTGTCCGCCTTCGATCTGTCCCTGCTTACGGTATAGATCGAGCTTCTGGCGGGTGTCTGCGATGTCGAGGTTACGCATGGTTAGTTGACCGATGCGATCGGTTGGACCGAATGCCGCGTCCTCGGTGCGCTCCATCGATAGTTTCTCAGGGTGGTAGCTGAAACCATCGCCCTGAGTGTTCAAGATTGTGTAGTCGTCGCCGCGACGAAGGCGGAGAGTTACAGAACCATTTACCGCACTGGCAACCCACTTGGTTAGTGATTCGCGGAGCATGAGAGTCTGCGGGTCGAGCCAGCGGCCTTCGTAAAGTAGACGACCCATGCGACGACCCTCGGCGTGGTAATTCGCAATGGTGTCTTCGTTGTGAATTGCGGTGAGTAGTCGTTCGTATGCGATGTGAATGAGCGCCATGCCTGGAGCTTCGTAAATTCCGCGGCTCTTAGCTTCGATAATGCGGTTTTCAATCTGGTCACTCATTCCGAGTCCGTGACGTCCACCGATTTCATTTGCCTTGTAGAAAAGGTCAACCGCATCTTTGAAAGTTTCGCCATTGATGCTTACCGGACGACCCTGAACAAATTTGATGGTGACATCTTCGCTGTCAATCTTGACGTTTGAATCCCAGAACTTGACGCCCATGATTGGTTCAACAATTTCATAAGAGGTGTTGAGATGTTCCAAAGTTTTAGCTTCGTGAGTTGCGCCGAGCATATTGGCATCGGTCGAGTATGCCTTTTCTACTGATGCTCGGTAAGGAAGCTTGCGCTCGAGTAGCCACTCAGACATTTCCTGACGTCCACCAAGTTCGCTAACGAATTGAGCATCAAGCCAAGGCTTGTAAACGCGAAGGTTTGGGTTAGCAAGCAATCCATAGCGGTAGAAACGCTCGATGTCGTTTCCCTTGTAAGTGCTTCCATCGCCCCAGATCTCTACGCCGTCATTCTGCATGGCACGGACTAGGAGGGTGCCGGTAACCACGCGGCCGAGCGGGGTGGTGTTGAAGTAAACCTTGCCGCCGGTGCGGATGTGGAATGCACCGCAGGCAATTGCTGCGAGGGCTTCTTCGACAAGTGACTGGCGGCAGTCAACTAGGCGGCCGGCTTCTGCTCCATATTCTTTGGCACGAGCCGGGATTGAATCAATGTCATCTTCGTCGTACTGGCCGAGGTTAGCCGTGTAAGCGAATGGGATTGCACCCTTTTCTCGCATCCAAGCGACTGCAACTGAGGTATCTAGACCGCCAGAGAAGGCAATGCCGACTTTTTCGCCGACCGGAAGGGATGCAAGTACTTTAGACATTCCTCAAGTTTAGTCGGCGTCGCCCGCTGGTCCCTTGGCGATTTCTGCTCGTACTTCGTCCATATCGATGTTCTTCACGGCTTGAACCAGCTCGTCAAAGGCAGGGGCTGGAAGTGCTCCGGCACGGTTATAAAGAAGAATTCCGTCACGGAAAGCCATGAGGGTCGGAATCGAGGTGATCTCGAGTGAACTGGCGAGTTGCTGTTC
>JBFYJA010000031.1:0-8305 GCA_041311675.1 Micrococcales bacterium
GCTCCGGTTCGCGTCGTCTCGAAGCTCTGGTAGGTTTAGAAGCCTTCCGAGCTCTCGCTAACGAGCGCGCCTTGGTTTCTCGACTTTCTGAGTTATTCAAATCGAATCGTGATGGACTCGAAGAGCGCATCGTGAACGCTGTTGACGAACTCAAGGCTGCACAGCGCAAGCTCTCGGCACTTCAGGCACAGCAACTCGCCTCCATGCTTCCATCTATCGTTAGCGCGGCGGAGACAGTTGGCCAGGTTCGTTTAGCAATTGCAAACGTTGGTTCTCTTGCAGCCGCCGACGAACTTCGCACTTTGACTCTTCAGCTACGTGATCTACTTCAGAACGACGCTGCAGTAGCTGCACTTTTTGCAGAGATCGATGGCAAGCCCATGCTCGTAATCGCTCTTACAAAACAAGCTCAGAGTGTCGGAGCAAAAGCTGGCGCCCTAGTGAAGGTAGCCAGTTCGGTTCTTGGCGGCGGCGGCGGCGGAAAAGATGACACTGCGCAAGGCGGTGGTTCTGATGTTTCCAAGATTAACGAAGCCATCAGTGCCATTCGCGGTGAATTAGCAAAATAGTCATGCGCTCAGGTAGGCGAGTTGCCTTCGATGTTGGCAAAGCACGCATCGGGGTGGCTGTGTCCGATTTCCACGCGATTCTGGCCTCACCTCGCGAACACATCATCAGGCGAGATTCAATCGAAGAAACCATTCGGGATATGCTTGCGCTGATCTCGGCCGAGGACGCAATCGAAATTTACGTTGGTCTACCAGTCAACTTGAAAAACGAAGCAACTGCCTCAACAGAGGACGCTGTGCAAGTGGCAAAGCAGTTGGCACTATCTACAGACATTCCCGTTCGACTAGTTGACGAACGTCTAACCTCAAAAGTAGCTTCGAATGCCCTGCACGCATCCGGTAAAGACACTCGTTCGCAGCGTTCATTCATAGACAGTGCAGCTGCGGCTGTAATACTTGAGTCAGCTCTGAACGCCGAAAAGGCTTTTGGTGCTGAACCAGGTTTAGCCGTAGAGGATTATCGAGGAAATGAATAAATTCAAGCGCAGACGACTGTTAGTCGTTGTAGCTGCTTTGCTTGGACTCGCCTTGGTCGTCGGTTACTTGAATCGCGGTGCGATTCGGAATGCTTGGGATGTAGTTTCCGGCGCTGATTACAACGGATCTGGCCACGGAAATGTGAGCCTAGTAATTCACGAGGGCGATGATGGCGCAGTTATTGCGCAGGAATTGGTAGACCTCAAGGTGGTCAAGTCTTATCGATCCGTATACAAGCTGCTCATTTCTCGTGACCAGGTTTTTTATCCGGGCACTTATCAACTGAAACTCGAAATGAGTTCGAGTGCTGCACTTGATGCAATAGCTGACCCGAATAACAGAGTCTCCAACAAAGTAACCATTAAAGAAGGCTGGCGCATCAGCAAGGTGCTTTCAGAACTGGCAGCGAAGACCGGAATTGCCTTGGCTGAGTTACAGAATTCCGCAAAGGATCTGAGTGGATTAGGCCTCCCAGCGTCTGAGGTAAGTGCTGAAGGTTGGTTGTTTCCTGCGACCTATGACTTCGACCCTGGAGCGACAGCAAAGTCCGTACTTAGGCAAATGGTTTCAAGAATGAAGCAGGAACTTGAACACTATGGAGTAGCAGTGGGCGATGCGCACAAAGTCTTGACACTTGCCGCTTTGATTCAAGCCGAGGCTCGTCTTGAACCAGATTTTTACAAGGTATCGAGGGTTTTCTTGAACCGCATCGACCAGGGAATGCGCCTGCAATCGGACGCGACTGTAAGTTACGGCGTAAACGGTAAGACCGTAAGTACATCTGCTGCCGACCGAGCAAATCCGAATGGTTACAACACCTATTTACACGATGGTCTGCCGATAGGTCCAATTTCGGCGCCAGGGTCCGTGGCTATAGATGCAGCAATTCACCCCGCGGATGGAAAGTGGCTCTACTTCTGTGCCATCAATTTGAAGACCGGGGAAACCGAGTTCAACGAAACATACGCGCAGCATGCCGTCTCGGTCAAGAAGTGGCGCCAGTGGATGTTGGAGAACCCTGGTTATGACTAGAAATCTGGCAGTTGTTGGTTCACCGATTGACCATTCGAAATCGCCACTGATACATTCCGCTGCTTACACAGTGTTGGGGAAGTCTTTCGACTACTCGAAAATTCGAATTGAGAAAAACCATTTACGACAATTCATAGAGACGCTTGATTCGAATTGGCTCGGACTGAGCGTCACTGCTCCACTCAAAGTTGAAGCATTGCGCCTTGCCGTTAAGGCTGACGAGACATCAACAATCACAAACGCTGCAAACACGCTGTTACAGACGGATGAAGGTTGGGTTGCTTTCAACACCGATGTATTCGGTATGCAAAAGGCACTTGAAGCAGCAAATATCGGTGAACCAAAGTTAGTTTCTGTAGTTGGAAGCGGAGCTACAGCGATCAGTGCCGTATTGGCCGCGCACAGAAGATATCCGACAGCAAGAATTCAAATTGCGGCGCGCAACCGGGACTCCGCTGAGGAAGTTCTTAATTTCGGTAAAGCAATTGGCGTTAGGAAAATGTCGCTAGTGTCACTACCTAAAGCTTTGAGCACAGCTCAACTAGTGGTCAGCACACTTCCGGCTGGTGTCATCGACGAATCCATCCGCAGATTGAGTAAGTCATGGTTCAGTAAACCTAGTGGTGTGCTATTCGATGTTGCGTACGAACCGTGGCCGAGTCGAGCCGCTCAACTATGGAAACAAAACAATCTCCAAGTGATTTCCGGAATCGAAATGCTGCTTTGGCAGGCACTGGCACAGATCCGAATCTTCACAGAGGGTGACCCGAGTGTTGAAGTGTTTAATGAACCGGCTGTGATGTTGGCAATGCGTGACGCTTTGGGACTCATTTAGCCAATACCTGCACCTCCTGTGGCAGAATTAGACCATGTTGCGTTGGATTACTGCCGGTGAGTCCCATGGCCCGGAATTAGTGGCCGTTCTAGAGGGAATGCCCGCCGGAGTACCAGTTCAAACCAGCGACATTCAGGATTCTCTAGCTCGACGCCGTCTCGGTTATGGTCGTGGTGCCCGCATGCAATTTGAGCAAGATGAAGTTTCCATTAGTGGCGGCGTACGTCACGGTTCGTCTATGGGCGGTCCGATCGCAATTACAGTTGCCAATACCGAATGGCCAAAATGGCAGGATGTCATGGCTTCAGACCCGGTTGAACCGGACAAGCTCACCGGGGCTAGGGCAGAAGCACTAACTCGACCAAGACCTGGCCATGCAGATTTCACCGGAATGCAAAAGTACGGTTTCTTGGATTCACGTCCAGTGCTCGAACGAGCATCCGCGCGTGAAACAGCAGCGAGAGTTGCCCTAGGGCGCGTTGCTAGTAATTTCCTCAATGAGCTCGGCATCGAATTGATTACTCACACCGTGGCGATTGGCTCAGTTGACGGCGGCAGGGATTTGCCACTACCAAAGCCATCAGACTTGGCGACTATCGACGCCGATCCACTTAGAGCATTCGACAAGGATTTGTCGGCAGCGATGGTTGCAGAGGTGGACGAGGCTCACAAGGATGGCGACACCTTGGGTGGAGTAGTCGAGACCTTGGTATACGGATGTCCTCCTGGTTTAGGTTCTTTTGTGCACTGGGATCGTCGCCTCGATTCGCAATTGGCTGGCGCTCTAATGGGTATTCAGGCAATCAAGGGTGTTGAAGTTGGCGACGGTTTTGAAACTGCGCGTCGTCGCGGTTCGGCAGCACACGATGAAATCGTGCGCACCGATGGTGTATCACGACGTCTTACCGATCGCGCTGGCGGTATCGAAGGCGGAATGAGTAACGGCGAAGTTTTGCGCGTGCGTGCAGCGATGAAACCAATCAGCACAGTTCCACGTGCACTTCAAACCATCGACGTCGCTACCGGCGAAGCAGCCAAAGCTCACCACCAGCGTTCGGATGTCTGCGCCGTTCCTGCTGCGGGTGTGGTTGCTGAAGCGATGGTCGCACTCGTTATTGCTAATTCAGTGCTCGAAAAATTTGGCGGAGATTCATTAGCTGAAACCAAGCGCAACATGGAGAGTTACCTAGCTAACATTCCAGACGTTTTGCAATCTCACATCGAGTAGATATGGCCGAGAATCAGGCAATTGTTTTGGTTGGTCCAGCCGGTGTTGGCAAGACCACCGTGGGTAAGAAGTTAGCAAGTGCTCTTGGGTTGACTTTTCTTGATACCGATGCATTGTTCGTTAGAGATCACGGCTCAATTTCTGAATTCTTTGCCCAACACGGTGAATCTGCTTTTCGAAAACTAGAAGAAGATTACTTGGCCTTCGCAATACAGCAAAACGCTGTAGTAGCAACCGGTGGTGGCGCAGTGATTTCGGCTGCTAATCGAAGCGCTTTGAAGCAAGCAAGGGTCGTCTATCTGAAAACTGATGGCACTCACATGGCGAAACGCATTTCACAGGGCAATCGTCCCTTGCTCAAAAACGGCATTGATGACTGGCGGAAGCTATATGACCAACGAAAGTCTCTCTACGAAGAAGTGGCTGATCTGACAATTGATTGCTCAGGTCACCCAATCAAGCGCACCGTAGCCGAAATAAGGGCAGAATTAGAGCAACATGACTGACCTAACTGTTATCCCGGTGACCGGAACCAATTCGTACGATGTTGTCATCGGTCGCTCGCTACTCAATGAGGTTCCAAAGCACCTAGGCGACTCTGTCAAAAAAGTGCTGGTCATTCACCCTGTCGGTCTCGCAGTTTCGGCAGAACTACTTCAAACTGAATTGACCAGTGCCGGCTACGAAGTTCTACTCGCCGGTGTGCCAGACAGCGAAGATGCAAAGCGCGTTGAAGTTGCCGCTTTCTGCTGGGGAATTTTAGGCAAAGCGGATTTCACGAGAACTGATGCAGTCATCGGATTTGGTGGAGGGTCGACTACCGACCTTGCTGGTTTTGTTGCTGCAACTTGGTTGCGCGGCGTAAAAGTCATTCAGATTCCCACGAGTTTACTCGGCATGGTCGATGCGGCTGTCGGTGGAAAGACCGGCATCAACACCGCTGAAGGTAAGAACTTAGTAGGAGCTTTCCACGCACCAACCTCTGTGCTTATCGATTTGAATACTCTGGAGACTTTGCCGCGAAACGAATTGCTCGCGAGTTACGGGGAAATCGTCAAGTGTGGATTCATCGCAGACCCAGTAATCCTTGCAATTCTTGAAGCTGATGTAGATGCTGCAACCGATATTCATTCGGAACAATTTCGAGAGCTTATTGAGCGGTGCGTGAGAATCAAAGCTCGCGTTGTATCTGAGGACCTCAATGATCTGGGCATTAGGGAAATCCTTAACTACGGTCACACTCTCGGACATGCCATTGAGCACAACGAGCGCTATCAGTGGCGTCATGGTGTCGCCGTGGCTATCGGCATGGTGTTCGTTGCCGAGCTTGCGCAACTGGCTGGTAAGTTGTCACCGGCGGTGGTAGACCGTCATCGCAGTATCCTCAAGAGTCTTGGTCTGCCGGTGTCATACCGAAATGGTGAATTCGACAAACTGCTTGCCACGATGCAACGAGACAAAAAGTCACGTGCCGGTTCATTGCGTTTCGTGGTACTTGACGACGTTGCCAAGACCAATGTTCTAACGGCGCCGTCAGTTGAGTTATTGCATGCTGCCTATCAAGAAATCCTCGATTAGTCGGTAGCCTAGAAACATGACCACGGTATTTGTTCTTAACGGCCCGAATTTGGGCAGGCTTGGATCTCGCGAGCCTGACATTTACGGATCAACTGATTGGGCAGGTCTCGTCCAAGCTGTTGAAGCAAAAGCGACTTCGCTAGGGCTCACCGCAGATGTTCGACAAACCGATAGTGAAGCGGAGCTCATCTCCTGGCTACACGAGGCTGTGGATGCCGGGGTAGACGTGGTGCTAAACCCTGCTGCCTTTACTCACTATTCATATGCAGTGCGTGATGCCGCCACTATGGTTACCAAAAGTGGTCGCAAGCTAATCGAGGTTCACTTGAGTAATCCTCACGCGCGAGAAGAATTTCGCCACACCTCAGTGATTTCAGGCGTTGCAACCGGTGTAATTGCCGGGTTTGGTGTCGATTCTTACCTTTTGGCACTGACTCAACTGGTCTAAACTAGTAATTCGGATTCCCGCAAAATACTTTCAGAAACGAGTGTTGCTTTAGCATGGCTACTTCAAACGACCTAAAAAACGGTATGGTTCTCAACATCGATGGACAGCTCTGGGCTGTAATCGAATTCCAGCACGTAAAGCCAGGTAAGGGTCCTGCATTCGTACGAACCAAGCTAAAGAACGTACTTAGCGGCAAGGTTGTCGACAAGACTTTCAACGCGGGCGTAAAGGTTGAAACCGCAAACGTTGATAAGCGCAACATGTCATACCTTTACAACGACGGCTCTGCCTTTGTATTCATGGACGCCGACACCTATGACCAGGTGAGCCTGAGCGATGCCATCGTTGGCGATGCTGCCGGCTACCTATTGGAGAACCAGGTTGCAACCGTTGCACTCCACGAGGGAAACCCAATCTACGTTGAACTTCCAGCTTCTGTCGTACTTGAAATCACCTACACCGAGCCTGGCCTTCAGGGCGACCGCTCATCAGGTGGCACCAAGCCAGCAACCGTTGAGACCGGTCTACAGATCCAGGTCCCACTGTTCGTTGACAACGGCACCCGCGTCCGCGTAGACACCCGCACCGGTGACTACCTTGGCCGCGTAACCGACTAATCAGTTGAGCGCTAGAACTAAGGCACGTAAGCGTGCCATTGATGCTGTGTTCGCGGCAGACCTTCGCAAGATCTCGCCGCTAACCCTGCTCGATGAGGTTGCCGGTCTAACCGCCGATCGTCAGAACCAGGATGAGATCTTCGGTTATGCACGTCAGATCGTCAATGGAGTAATCGAGAATCACGATGAAATCGATGACCTTCTCGACACCTACTCACAGGGCTGGGCACTAGACCGCATGCCAAACCTTGACCGTGCCATTTTGCGATGCGCGGTATGGGAGATCATGCACAACGATGACGTTCCCGACGCGGTAGCGATCAATGAAGCGGTCGAAATGGCCAAAGAGCTCTCGACCGACGATTCCGGTTCATTTATTAACGGGCTTTTGTCTAGAATTTCGGCGACTAAGACCGCTAAGTAACCGCTTCGGCTGTTAGACTTTTTCAAACATCCTTTAAGACTGTCCAGAGAGGCAGAGAAGGAGGTGGGCGTGTCTGCACGCACCGTCTTGAGCAGCGACGACATCGATCGCGCGGTTACCCGCATTGCTCATGAAATTCTCGAAGCCAACACTGCACTGCAGAAGAGTGGCACCTCAAATCTCGTAATCCTAGGCATCCCAACCCGTGGTGTTCTGTTGGCCGAGCGAATCGCCAAAGTAATCGCTCGCAACGAGCCAGGCACCGACATCTCTCAGCTTCTAGGGCGCCTCGACATCACCATGTACCGCGATGACTTGGCCACAAACCCAACCCGCGCCGTAACCGAAACCTCGATTCCAAGCCAGGGCATCGACGACAAGGTCGTGGTCTTGGTTGACGACGTTCTGTTCAGCGGACGCACAATTCGCGCCGCACTCGACGCTCTAAATGACTTTGGGCGTCCTCGCGCTGTCAAACTTGCCGTTTTGGTAGACCGCGGCCACCGAGAGTTGCCGATTCGCGCCGACTTTGTAGGCAAGAACCTGCCAACCGCTCGTGAAGAGCGCATCCGTGTTCACCTAACCGAATCAGACGCAGAGAACTCGGTGGTTATCGAATCATGATTAAGTACCTACTTTCAGCCGGCGACCTAAGCCGCGATCAGGCGATCGAGATTCTAGACATCGCCGAGGGCATGGCTGACGTGAACGAGCGTGAGATCAAGAAGCTGCCTACCCTACGTGGTAAGACCGTGGTCAATCTCTTCTTCGAAGACTCGACCCGCACTCGCATTTCATTTGAGCTCGCAGCCAAGCGCCTTTCTGCCGATGTGATCAACTTCTCGGCCAAGGGTTCGAGCGTTTCTAAGGGCGAAAGCCTGAAAGACACCGCGCAAACGCTCGAAGCGATGGGTGCCGATGCAGTGGTTATTCGCCACCCGGCTAGCGGTGCGGCAAATGTCTTGGCGCACAGCAACTGGATTAACGGCGCGATTGTGAATGCCGGTGACGGAACCCACGAACACCCAACCCAAGCCTTGCTAGACGCGTTCACTATGCGAAAGCGCATTCACGGAGCTGACTCAAAAGGTAAAGCC
>JBFYJA010000158.1:0-2530 GCA_041311675.1 Micrococcales bacterium
GCAAAAATTCTTGGGGTTGTTCGCCGCGGAAAATTTCTATGGATGCCGCTTGAGATCGCGGGCGTGCAACAACCACTAGCGCTTGTTGGGCACCTTGGCATGAGTGGGCAAATGCTGTTGCGTAAACCAGGTTCGCCCGAAGACAAACTAACCCGCGTGATTATCCATGCCGAGACTCCACGCGGAAAACAAATCGAGTTTCGCTTTATTGATCAAAGAATATTCGGTTCGTTGGCAATCGATGAATTGGTCCACACTGCAGATGGCAACCCTGGTGGTTACTCTGCCGGAGTCGGTAAGTGGAAGTGGTGGCTAAATCTAATTCCAAAGTCGGCAGCGCACATTGCCCGCGATCCGCTTGACGAAAACTTTGACAGCTCTTTTGTGAAAGAGAAGTTCAAGAAGAAGGCTTCTGGGGTGAAGCGAGTGCTGCTGGATCAGCAAGTGCTTTCCGGGGTTGGCAATATTTACGCAGACGAAGCGCTTTGGCAATCGAAGCTGCACTATGACCAACCGGCAAACACCATTTCGGGGCCTACTTTCGACGCGCTAATGACTTCGGTCAAGCAGATTCTTGAGGCTGCCGTGGCCCAGGGTGGAACTTCTTTTGATGAGCAATACAAGAACGTGAATGGTGAAAGCGGCTATTTCGATGTATCGCTAAATGCCTACGGTATGACCGATATTCCATGCCCACGCTGCGGCACCCCGATCCGTCGTGATTCCTGGATGAATCGAGGGTCACATTTCTGCCCAAAGTGCCAGAAAGCCCGCTCCAGAGCCTAAGTAGTTGGCAAAAGCGACCCCGCGAATAGGGTATTTTTGACTGGTTAGGCGTGAATTTCGCCGCCGATCGAACTAAAGGGGTGTCTGAGCTTGTATCTGAAAAGCCTCACCCTCAAAGGTTTCAAATCTTTCGCACAGCCAACCACTTTTGATTTTGAGCCTGGCGTAATCGCAATCGTCGGTAAAAACGGTCACGGTAAGTCAAACGTCTTTGATGCCATCGCTTGGGTAATGGGTGAACAGGGAGCCAAGTCGCTCCGAGGCGAAAAGATGGAAGACGTCATCTTCAAGGGAAGCGCCACCAAGGGTCCACTCGGTCGCGCCGAGGTTTTGCTAACCATCGACAACTCGGATGGCGCACTGCCGATTGACTACACCGAAGTTACGATTTCGCGAACCTTGTTCCGAAACGGCGGAAGTGAATACGCGATCAATGGCGAAGCTTGTCGACTCTTAGACGTTCAAGAATTGTTGAGCGACTCTGGTCTTGGCCGCGAGATGCACGTTATTGTGGGTCAGGGCAAACTGAGCGAAATCTTCACCGCTTCACCGATGGAGCGTCGTGGCTTCATCGAAGAAGCCGCTGGAATTTTGAAACACCGTCGTCGTAAAGAAAAAACCGAGCGCAAGCTCGAAGCGATGCAAATCAACCTGACACGATTGAATGACCTTGCCGGCGAAGTTCGACGTCAGTTGAAGCCACTCGGTCAGCAGGCGGAAGTTGCACGACAAGCACAGGGGATTGCCGCAAATGTTCGCGATGCGAAGGCTCGTTTGCTCGCGAGTGACATCACTGAACTTCATGCCGCACTTGAACACACCGCAAAGAGCGAAACCGACAGTAAGGCTGAGCGCAACATCATTCAGCAGTTGATCGAAACCAACACCGAGCGCATTCGTGTAATTGAAAGTGCACAGGTTTCAGGGGAACTTGATGCTGCGCGAAACATGTCCTATCAGTTCGATGCTTTGAGTGAACGACTTCGTTCGCTACTTACGCTTGCCAACCAGCGAGTTGCACTTCTTGGTTCTCGCGCTGACGCCGGCGGAGCGCAGTTAGACCTTGCGGCAATCGACACCGAGGCGCAGATTGCCGAAGCCCAAATCGGAGAATTCGAAAACGTAGTGGCTCGACTCGAGGGTGCGCTAAAAGAAGCCGAAGCTGCACGTGCTGAAGCTCGTGACATCCTCGAAAAGTACGACAACGAAATCGCTGAGCAGAACACACTGCTTTCTAAGTTCGACTTGGAGAAGGCGCGTCTTGCCAACGAGGTAACCGTTGCTGAATCGCGCCTAGCCGGATTGCGCAACGAGATGCTGCGCCAGGAAGGCGCATTGGGCGACGCTCAGGATCGCCTAAACACTGCCCGCAGTGAGTACCAGACTCTCGAGTCAGAGTTGCAGACTCAGCAAGCTGGCGACGGTTCGCTCGAGGCGCGCTACGAAGCAGCACAGCGCGCGGTAAGCGAAGCGCAGGCACACATTGAAACTGTTCGCGATGCAATACACCAGGCCGAGCGTGAGCGTGACTCACTCGAAGCAAAGCGCAGCGCACTTGATCTAACTCTCAAGCAAAAGGATGGCGCCACCGAGCTTGCAGCAGCTGGCCTTCGCGGTATTCGTGGTCTAGTTGCAACCCACATGAAGATAGACGCCGGTTTCGAAAACGCAATCGCTGCAGCACTCGGTCCTTTGGCTGATGCGCTGGTTGCCGACACTCGCGAAGAAGGTCTCGCAGCAATTG
>JBFYJA010000032.1:0-8028 GCA_041311675.1 Micrococcales bacterium
CCGAAGATCGAATACAAGAACCACCAAGAGGGCCTGAAAGACATGTACAACATGTACGGCATCACTCCTGAACAGCTTCCTGACGGACAGGGACTAGCTGCCGAGACTGTGACTATTACGACTCACTCAGGTACTCACATCGATGCCCCATGGCACTACCACCCAACTCAGAACAACGGTGAGAAGGCGTGGACTATCGATGAGGTTCCGCTGGATTGGTTCTTCCGTCCGGGCGTGAAGATTGACCTCACTCACCTACCAAACGGCACCATCGTTATGCCTCATCACATTGAAGAGGCTCTCGCGAAAATCGACTACACCCTTAAGCCGTTTGACATTCTTTTGTTCCACACCATCGCATCATCCGCATACGGCCGCGAAGACTTCATCGACACTGGAATTGGTTTTGGCGATGAAGTAACCATGTGGCTCACCGATCAGGGCATCCGCGTGGTTGGCACCGACGCGTGGGGTTGGGACCTACCGGTTTCAATCGCTCGCAAGATGTTTGAAGAAACTGGAGATCCATCTCACGTTTGGGATGGCCACAAGGCTGGCCGCAAAGTCGCCTACTGCCAGATCGAAAAACTTCACAACCTCGAGTCGATTCCGGCAACCGGATTCACCGTTGCCTGTTTCCCAACCAAGGTGCGCGCTGCGTCAGCTGGTTGGACTCGCGCTGTAGCAATCTTCGACAACTAATAGTCTTGGCGAGTGGATACCTATCTGCTCTTTGCGATTACCTGGTTTGCTGCCGCAGCAACTCCTGGTGGCGACACTATGTTGCTTTTAGGTAAGTCGCTAGTTAACGGCTGGAAATCCACTATCCCGTATTCACTTGGCATCATCATTGCCAAGGTCGGGATGATTACGCTCACGTATCTTGGTGTTGCAGCACTCATGCTTCAGGTGCCCGTCGCCTTCACTGTGCTCAAGTTCGTCGGTGCCGGATTCCTGCTCTGGCAAGCCTGGCGCATGTGGCGGGCTGGACGAGCTGAAATAAAGACCCGCGAGGAAAGCTTCTGGCCGGCAGTTGGCACAGCGATTCTTTACGGTGCGGCCAACCCTCAGCCATGGATGTTCTATGTTTCGGTAATGCCACAGGTGTCCGGAAAAACGGAACTATGGGCTTTGAATCTGATTGTTACCCTAGGATTCATCGGCATCACCACGTTCTATGCTGGTCTGGCAGTACCGATTCGTCGATGGATGTTGCAGGGGAACAACGGCATTTGGCTGAACCGCTGTGTGGCAATTTTGTTTGTAATTTTGGCAATAACTTTTGTAATTCGATAGGAATCCCCGATGGCAAAAACCGAACAGGTATTTACCAAAGAAGAAAAAGCAGCAATGCGTGCTGCCGCGGCAGAACGTCGCAAGAAGTTCAGCCCGGCTGGACATGCCGCCGAAGTTGTCGACAAAATCAAAGCGATGGCACCGGCAGATCGCAAACTAGCAGAGAAAGTTCACAAGCTCGTTCTTGCGCTTGCGCCTGAAATTCAGCCACGCACTTGGTATGGAATGCAGGCTTATTACTTTGACGCAAAGCCAGTTTTGTTTTTTCAAGATGCAGGAAAATTCAAAGCCCGTTACTGCACGCTCGGTTTCAACGATGTTGCGATTCTCGACAAAGGATCCATGTGGGCAACTAGCTTCGCTGTCACCGGTTGGGATTCCGAAGTCGAAAAACAAATAACCACTTTGGTAAAGAAAGCCATGAAGGGTCTGAAGTAATGGCAATGCCAATTGATTTTGTAAACGTGTCAACTGCCGGGTTAGAGAAATCCAAGTTTGCAGCACAGCTTGCCGGCGTGCGCGCCAACGAGGCACGCTACTTCAAGAACAAGTACGACCACGACTTTGTTACCAAGCCTGCCGATAAGGCAGCCACTTTGATCAAGCGCATGAACAAGGCTTTGGCGGAGCGAGACATCGTGGTGTCATCTGATCCACTCGAGGCTGCAGACTTCGTGACCGAGAATATCCGCTGGACCTACGTGTTCTATCAGAGCGGTTTGTCGCTGAACATCATGTACACGCTGGATGATCCAAAGAAGCGTGCCGTCGGTATCAAGCTCTGCGAAGACATGGAAATTCCGAAAGAGTTTGCCGACAAGTTCAAATTTGCTCGTCAAAAGTCGAAGCTCGCAGGGGTTATCCGCGGCTCCTACTTCGTGCTCAAGAACGAGTATTAGACCCCTACTCGACGCCCTGAAGCTTCAGATAGAAGTCTTCCATCATTAGCCGGTTGTCGATGGTGTGATACACCTTGATGTGGCGACCAGGCTTGCTTCGATCGTAGTGTCCGCGATTATCGAGTGCAAAAGATGGTTGCACGCGGCAAGCCCAATCTCCGTCTCCCCCTAATGCGCTTTGCAGGCAAGCGATAAGTACCAGCGGACTGTCACCTAGAACAAACACTTCGCCGAAGTTGAGGCCAATGCTCATCGCGAACTTTTCTACATCCAGGTATTGATCCCAAATGAATGCGCCAAGGGAATTCACGTTCGCGATTCGTTCAACCATTTCGATGCGCGATGCTTTGGTTTGTGCATATGAAGTACGTGGCACCTGTGTGATATCGATGTTGCTGTGATTGAAAATCACCTGTGCTGCCAAGAAGTCGAGACTGAAGTTAAATTCGGGTTCGGTGTTTGAAGATTCTTCATAACCAGGACCGCCAATAATCACGAGTTTTAACTTGTCCACGATTTTTGGTTCTTTTAGATAAGCGGATGCGATGGTCGTGAGTGACGCTCCGCAAACTACGTAAAGAGGTAAGCCGCTGGTTTCATCCAAGGCCTCTCGAATCAAAAAGTCGACGGCTTCGGATTCGGCCGGCGAATCAATTGCAGTCATTCCAGCTTCGTTGGCGGCAAAGACTGGGCCGGTGTAATTGCAGTGTTTCGCAATTACTTGGGCAAGCTCGGCGCCCTTAGTTGATGGGAATTCCGGAACCGGCCAAGGAACATCGTGGCGGAGGTGACTACTAATCACAGCTTTTACGTCGGCGGTTTTAGACAGCAGTAAATGCGCCAGCTGCACTAGTCCGTCTGGATCACCGGCATAGTCGTTGTCAGAAATTACGCGGACTTTAGGAGTGGCTTCGTACTGGTACATAGCCAAAGTGTATTTCGCGTAATAAAACTTCATAAAACTACTTGGTATCTAGATTTCCTATATTTTGGGATTTCTACCAAATCAAGGAGCCCAAATGTCGTTGTTTGTTGCCGAAATCAACACCTCTTCTAACCAAGCCGTGGAGGCCGCACTTGAAGCCATAAATGCGACTTTGGGCTCTATCGGTGGCGAATTCATTGAGAGCCAGGTAACCGCGGATCACAACCGCATCTTTGCTGTGCTCGAGCACGAGAGCATTGTTGACGTTGAGAATGCCCTGGCCGGAGCTGGGCTCGATGTTGAAGATTTGGCCAAGGTTCGCCTGGTTGGTGCCGAACTTGATGACGTTAAGAAGCTCAAGAAGGGCAGCCAGTACCTTGTGGAGTGGGATTTCCCTGAGGGATTGACCATGGACAAGTACCTTGCTCGCAAGAAGGAAAAGTCACCGCTTTACGACGACATCGATGACGTGAAGTTCCTTCGCACTTACGTGCGCGAAGACATGGTGAAGTGCCTATGTTTCTACGATGGCGATAGCGAAGACGCGATTGTGAATGCTCGCAAGGTAGTAGACACCCCAATTTCTCGTTTGCACAAACTGGAGTCGTAATGTCGACCATAACCATCAATCAAATTATCGAAACTCTTCCTGAGTGCGCTGCCACCACCGATCAGGAACCTGGCAATCTTCGCGATTTCTTGTGTAGCTTCGTTGCTGCCGGTGGTGTCGACTTTGGCTTGAGTGCCAGCTCTGCGCCAATTGCTGCGCAATCACAAATTATTCGCAGCGTTGCCGAAAATTGCGTCTCCAGTGCATTCGTGGTTTGGTCTCATCGCATGACCACCGAGTACATCGACCGCTGGGCTACCGAATCAGTGCGTGCTCAGTATCTACCTGAATTACTTGCCGGCACTCGCATTGGCTCAACGGCTCTTGCCACCGCCCTAGCAGATAAGAGCGGCAAGGAACTACTGCCAATTACCTTCAGCGAAACCGACGATGCATTTGTAATTGACGGAGTAATTCCTTGGGCATCTAATCTTTACCCAGACACTCTTGCAGTGTTCGCTGCTCGTCATCCGGAAACCGAAGAACGTATCATCGTGGCAGCTGAATTATCGTTCGACGGCATCGAGGTAAAGCCAGCCGGACAACTTCTTGGCCTAAACGCTACATCTTCGGGCACCGTTAAATTCAACGGCTTGAAACTTTCAAAGGAATTCTTGATCACTCGCGATGTTGATCGATTCCTCGGCCAGATGCGTCCACGCTTTTTGGTGCTGCAGAGTTCTTTCTGCCTCGGCATTACCGGAGCGGCTCTCGAATCGATTGCCAAGGCTCCATCGGCTGCTCCCTTTGCAGCTGAAATAGCCGGATACCAGGCTCGCTACGACGAACTTTTGTCGGAGCTTGAGGAGCTCAATGGGACCCTCGATGTCTTCCCTGCGCCAGGCAATGGGCACGCCCCACTTGCCTACCTAAAGCTGCGTTTGGCTGCCGCTGAGCTTGCCCAAGCGGTTACCCGTGTAGAACTCGCCACGGTTGGCGGCCGCGGCTACTACACAGCGAGCCCAACTTCACGTCGTATTCGCGAGTCGCTGTTCCTCTCGGTTCAGGCGCCTACCGAGGGGAGCTTGCGTTGGGAAATCTCGCAACTGTCGTAACTGACCTCTCGGTTAAGCGCGGTTTCAAGACTGTAATTTCAGGGCTCAATTTTGAAATTAATCAAGGTGAAATCGTCGCACTGGTTGGGGCTAGCGGCCAGGGCAAAACGACGCTGCTACATGCACTTGCCGGACTTACATCCAGTTTCGGCGGTTCAATCAAGCATCGTGAATCTAACTCCGTCCACACTGCACTTTCATTTCAAGAGCCGTTGTTGCTCCCGTGGCTCACTGTTCGAGAGAACATAAAATTTGGGTTCAAGTTCAAAGCGATAAAGCAGCATCACAAAATTTTCAGGAGCGAATTAGATGCCAAGGTTGATTCTCTCCTTGCACGCATTGGAATTAGTGAACTTGCTGATCGTAAAATCACAGAGCTTTCGGGCGGTCAGGCACAACGAGTTAGTATCGCACGCACCATCATCGTAGAACCGGAATTGTTACTGCTTGATGAGCCATTCTCTGCGCTCGATGTGAACGCAAGAAATTCTTTGCAGCGGTGGTTACTGGATTTGCAAAAAGAATTCGGTCTCACAATTGTTTTGGTAACTCACGATATCGATGAAGCCGTAAGACTTGGTAACAGAGTTTTGGTTCTGTCGAACAACGGAACAGAATTGATTGAACACAATGTCATCGAAGGTAGAAATCTCAGTGACTTGAAACAAGAAATCGTTTATCAGATTTAGGAAAACTCAATGTCACACGATCACTCAAATCACACAGAATTTGGACTGAACGAATCAGGCCTTTTCGACCGTCGTTCACTTCTAAAAATTGGCGCTGCCGCAGCCGGCGCAGCAGCGGTCACCGGATTCGGTGAGCTTCCAGCAAGCGCAGCTACCTGGAGCGAGAAACTAGGGACTCTTAAGATTGGCTACCTGCCAATCACGGATGCCAGCCCGCTTCTCATTGCGCATGGCAAGGAGTATTTCAAAGCAAAGGGCATCACCACTGCCAAGCCAACCCTCTTCCGCTCATGGCCTTCAATCGCAGAGGCTTTTGCCGCCAAGCAGGTTGACGTGGTTCACCTACTTATGCCGCTTGCCCTTCAACTGAAGTTCCAGGCCAACCAGGATGTCAAAGTAATCGCTTGGAACCACACGGATGGCTCAGCACTGACCGTGGCGAAGAACATCAATGCCGTGGGCG
The DNA here is from genome assembly GCA_041311675.1 of Micrococcales bacterium. Classification (GTDB taxonomy): domain Bacteria; phylum Actinomycetota; class Actinomycetes; order Actinomycetales; family Microbacteriaceae; genus Rhodoluna. The sequence continues at coordinate 5,938 of JBFYJA010000032.1, forward strand.
ATCTTGCTGGCAAGACGGTTGCTATTCCTTTCTGGTACTCAATTCACAACGTGATCTTGCAGCAGATTCTGCGCAAGAACGGACTCAAGGCAATCACCAGCGGAGATGCTTCTGCTTCAAAGAAAGAAGTAAAACTAATTGTTCTTGCTCCGGCTGACATGCCTGCGGCTTTGGCATCTGGAAAAGTTTCTGGGTTCATTGTTGCTGAGCCGTTCAACGCCCTTGCCGAAGTTAATGGAATTGGAAAGGTCCTTCGCTTCAGCGGAGACGTTTGGCGTGACCACGCTTGCTGCGTGACCGTGGTTCGCGGCGACCTAATCAAGAACAATCCCGAAGCGGTTCAGGCGATTGTAGATTCAATTGCAAAGGCTCAGCTTTGGATGAACAGTAACCGTTCAAGCGCAGGAGCATACTTGGGTGCTTATCTTCCACAGGCACCTGCGGCCATCACTAAGGCAATCAACGACTATGGAACCTTATACAACGGCACCGCAATTCAGCACCCAGAGTGGAAGAACGACCGAATTGGTTTCCAGCCATTCCCGTATCCTTCATACACTTCTGAATTAGTCAAGCAACTTGGGCTAACCACTGTTGATGGCGACGCATCATGGTTGAAGAAAATCAACTTGAAGACTGTGCACAATGACCTCGTCAACTCAGCTTTGGTAGAAAGTTCGATTAAGCGTCTTGGTGGAATTTCTAAGTTCGGAAAGTTCAAAACCACGCGCGTGGAAACCATCGCTCCGTAATGAAGTCAATCGCTCTGAGGATTCTTGGCGCACTGCTCGCCGTGGCTGTGTGGTGGATTGGCACCGACCTGCTCTCCAGCAGTTCGCCAATCCTCGGCGCGATGGGTCCAGCCAACACCTGGACTGCACTAACCAACTTGCTAGCTCAAGGCAACCTGCTTGATTCCATTTTGGTGAGCCTGCAAAGACTATTTATCGGCCTTGGCCTAGCTGCTGTAGTGGGTGTCTCTCTCGGCTTACTACTTGGCTGGCTCAAGTGGGCCGAGCAGCTCACTTCGGTGCCGGTGCAGTTCCTGCGCATGATCTCCCCCCTAGCCTGGATGCCTGTCGCCATCGTGGTTTTTGGCATTGGCACTCCTCCGGTAGTTTTCCTCATCTTTATTGCCGCAATCTGGCCAATCGCCCTGGCTACCTCAAGCGGAGTGCGTCAACTTGAACCAAAGTGGCACTTACTTGCGAAATCCTTCGGCGCCAGCACTCGCGAGCGCTTAGTGCACATCGTCATCCCAGGTATTCGCAGCAACGTGCTCACCGGTATTCGTCTAGCCCTTGCGGTGTCCTGGATTGTGTTGGTTCCGGCAGAAATGCTCGGAGTGGATTCAGGTCTTGGCTATGCCATTTTGAATTCACGTGATCAACTGGCCTATGACCAACTTGCAGCCATCATGCTAACCATCGGTTTACTCGGTTTCATCATCGACTGGGTTGCGCAGAAACTGTTCGCCATTTGGAGTCGCACAAAATAGGCTGAAGCCATGAGGTTTCAAAACAAAGTAGTTATGATTACCGGCACCGCAGGTGGCCAAGGTCGTGAAGCGGCAATTCGATTTGCTAGTGAAGGCGCACTTGTTGCGGGCTGTGATGTAAACGAGGCTGGCAATAATGAAACCAAATTCTTAGTCGAAATGGCTGGCGGCAAAATGATTGCCCATGCTCCAGTTGATCTCACGAATGAATCTGAAGTCGCAAAGTGGATTGCAAACGTGATTTCTGAAGCTGGAAAAATCGACGTGCTTTACGCAAATGCTGGCGCAACAAAGTTCTCACCTATTGAAGAAACTAGTTTTGAGGAATGGCAATTTGTGCTCAAGCACGAACTCGATCTAGTTTTCTTACCGGTGAAGCATGCCTGGAAACATATAGTCGAAGCCAAGGGAAACATAATTTTGGTTGGCTCTACTGCCGGCATCGCAGGTTCAATCACAAACACTCGCGTAGCCCACTCGGTTACCAAGGGCGGCGTAATCGCTATGGGTCGTCAACTTGCGGCCGAAGGTGCCAAGCACGGCATTCGCGCCAACACGGTTAGCCCTGGAATGGTGCGCACACCGGCAACCGA
>JBFYJA010000033.1:0-7988 GCA_041311675.1 Micrococcales bacterium
TAGGTCAGTTTTGCCTGGACCACAAGCTTCGCACTGTGGCTGCCTACTTTCCAATCGCCGGCGAGCCGGACATCCGAGAGTTTCTCAACTGGGCACTTGATAACCAGGTAAGAATCCTGCTGCCGGTCGTTGCCGGCGAATCGCTCAACTGGGTGCATTTCGACGGCAAGACTGAATTTGGTGAACTTGGTTTTGATGAAGGCACAGGAAAGCCTGCCCCTCTGAGCTCAGCTGATGCGGCGTTCGTACCGGCACTTGCCGTGGATTATTCCGGAAATCGCCTAGGTAAAGGCAAGGGTTATTACGACAAGGCCTTGGCCGGGAGCAAAATCAAAACCATCGCCGTTGTTTTCGATGAAGAGATTCTGATGCAAATCCCAGCTGAACCTCACGACAAGAAAGTTTCCGCCGCCATAAGCGCAAGCAAATTGCTTTGGTTTAACCGTTAGTAATGCGGCGGTACATCACGACGCAAATCACGGTCGTTGCTGGTCGGGCGATCTCCCCAAGCTAAGTCAGTGTCCTCGAAGGCTCGATCCTGGTCAAACAATTCCTGAGGTCGTTTAGACAGCTGCATACCCAAGTCTTCTGCGATTCGATGAGACACAGCTTGTGGGTCGGCAAATAGATCGAAGCTGTGAACCCTGATGTACTTCCACCCCATCGCTCTCAACAGCGCTGGTCGTAATCGAAGTTTTTCTGACCAAGATTCGCCGCGAAGTGCCCAGTCCGGAACTATCACAGCGTTCCTTCCGCCGTATGCCACTACTACTGGAAGTCGTTCAGCAAAACTTGTGTCTACTCGAATGCCAAGACGCTTTAGGCGCTTAGCCAAATCTGCAAGCATTGGGTCACCGTCGTGATCACCCGGCACATGCCCACCATCTTCTGCCGATGACAAAAGAGTCTTCAACAAATGTGTGCCAGCACTGAGACCATCAGCTGGAATAACTTCCGCGGTAATACAGCTGACAATTGTGATTTGCTTTCGGGCACTAACCAGCGTGTTGGCAAGATAACGGCGACCATGTGCCCCGCTAAGTTGACCGAAACTGCTCGATACTCCCCCGCCTGGAGTCAAACCAAAGCCGACGGTGAAAATGATTCGATCTGCAATTCGGTGCGCAAGATCAGCGATACTGACCACTTCGAACTTCTCTGATCCGTGAGCCTCAAAAAATGCAGCTAGGTCTGGTTTATTTTTGAGTTCCTTTAGCAGCGCAGCACGAATTCGATCAGCGTGCACCGCCGATGCCGACGCAACCACCAAAGATTGCTGTGGGTGCCATAGCGCATGGTTGAGCACCAAGTCGACAACTCTTCTAACTTCGGTCTCAGGACTTTCGGTAGCGCCATCGATCGTCGATGATGCATTAGCACCCTCGGTGATTACTTCGATGCTGTGTGACTTTTTACCTTCGAATTCTTCGGGAGTTGGTTCAAAGACTATTCGGTTCTGATAGAACTCACGGTTGATGAGCGCTCCGAGAGTTTGACCCGAAGTTCGATAGCTAACACGCAAAGTTTCGAATCCAAAACGGTTCTTTGCAACCTGATAGATAGAAGGAGATTCGATGTTGCTGCCTAGAGATCGCAGGCGGTTCTCGGTTTCAAAACCTTCCGGTGCGGCTATTGCATCGTCACCGAAAACAACCAATTGATTTGCTCGTCTGAGTACCGAAAGATTCTCTGCGGTGGTGCTGACAGCTCCATCCATTATCACCGCAACATCAAAGCGTTGTGTTGTCAGTGCCGCAGGCGCCTCAAAGGGTGATACCAAGACCGCTGGCGCAACTGCCGAAACAAGTGAGCCGGCAAAATGGTAAACCTGAGCAAGGCTCACTTCGCGAGCTTTAAGCATTTCCTTCAGTGCAGCGGTAGCCGCTGGATCACTCGCGATTGAAGCGTGCCAACGATCGGCGAGCGTTCGGGCGATTTCTTTCGCACCCAACGCGATTACTTTCGAGTCGCTCACGGAGAAACTTCTTTCCAGAGCATCAAGTTGCTCCGCGCTGTATGACAAAAGTGTCGGATCTCTTTGCACCAGCACCTCAAGCAAGCTTTGCCACCAAGCCAAATCAAATTCAGCGGCTAACTGTTCGCGCTTTACGTGTAGTTTCGCAAAATCGCGTCGCAACGCGGTTAATCCCATACTCTCGATTTGCGATGCAAGCATTGACCGCTCTCCATAATTACTCAAAGCATCGGTGTCGTTAACCAGTGAGTCGAGCTTGGTGCGGAGATTGTCAAGTGGAAGTCGAATCAAGGAAGTTGGATTCGACTCCTGATCTAGGTGTTTTTCAAGGTTTTCAAGATCAGCAACAAAAGCCTGGTAAACAACTTGAACATCAGCTAAACCGAGTGGCACCTGAGGTGCGGTCACCGCGTAGCTAAGCGTGTGCCATTGTTCACGTTGTGCCTGAATTTGACGCAACGCTTCATTCATGTCTTGGACGTGCATGCCAGGCCGCAGATATTCTTTGGCAAGTTTCCTTAGGCGACGTCGATTACCGCCTGACATCTCTCCGCGGCCAACACCTGTTTCTTTTCGATTAGCAGTTGCTGTGATCAAATCCGTGAGCGGGCGATCAAAGACATCTGGAACAAACCGATCAAGCGTGTCTCTGATGCCGAGGAATAGCTTCAGGTATTTACCCCAGTCCTCAACTGAGGTTGCCGGCTTGAACTTCACACGTTCTGTGAATTCATTCATGTGTTTCTGTAGCGAATCAAATTCTGTTTCACGAAGGCGTTTTGCCAACTGCACGCCGGCAGTAACTTCTAGTGGAGACTCGAATTTTGCTTGGAACCATGCCGAATCCTGCGGACCATATTTGAAATCGCCGAGAGCTTCAAGACGTTGTAGTACTTCAATTGCTGACTCGGATTCCTTTAGTCCTCTGAGTCGACTAGCCTCAAGGCGAGCGCTAGTTGATGGAGCGTGCGGCATTGCGCTCAACTTAGCTAGCTTGCTCAAGGCGGCACCAATTGAAATGCCTAACTCTTGATCTTCCCGATCAAGCGCAGCAAAGTATGACTCAATCTCAATAGCACTGCGGCCTCTGTCTTGCTGCTCGAGATTGCTATTTACCGGTTCGGCTTTTTCATGACGCGATATAGCTGAAATCAAGTCGATCCAGGTGGCAGAGTGTCGTATGCCGAGCCCGCCAAGCCCAAGCGCCGAAAATCTATCGGCTAATTCGTTCAGGGTTTGCCTGCGACCCGCAGCCACAACCACGGTCTTACCCTGCTCCACCAAGGCCGCAATCAGGTTTACTGCAGTTTGGGTATAACCACAGCCGGGTAAGGTTTCGACTGCGAAAGACTGCCCGATAAGAGCTCGCGAAATCACTCGTTTTTGCGTTTCATCTGCATCTGCAACCAAGGTGAAGGATTGCTGATCGATAACGGAAAGACTTTCGCGCTTATTTTCCTCAGCCAAAGCAGCGATTAGTGTATTACTTTCACGAACAAAATCGCGACCCAAATCGATTGGCGCAAAAATGAAATTTGTAATTACCAAAATCTTTTGTAGGTCTAGATGCCCACGACCTGACACGACCTCAGCCAAGTAGTTGAGTACAGAAACAGGAAGCAAGTCAGTAGATTGCTGCGCACGCGAAAGAATTTCACGCGAGTCTAATTGCACGCCGTAACAATTCTTGAAAGCATCAATCAGACCAGGATTCACCCTAGGGATGCCAGCGAGTTCAATCTCATAGTCATCGCCCTTGTGTACCAAATGCACTGGCCAACAAAGAATCGGAACCTGCAGATCAAAGCCATCAGCTTGAAGATTAACTAAACCTCCGAGCAAACCAAGCGCGTCGATTCCATAGTTCAACGAAATTTTCTCAGCCTTGGTTTTGATTCGACGCGCTGCGTTCAAAGCCGACGAGAAGGCCATTGGGTCGCGTACCAAGTTAGAGAGCGTTGTGCTGCGGCCAGTAGTTAATTGCGAAAATCCGCCCGGATGAGATTGGGTCAGATCGATCTGACCGTAGGCACTGCGCTCAAAGTTGAGCAGCGGATTGGTGACCCCGATGGACTCAATTTCTGCTTGCCAGGCATCCCAAACTGCCGCAGACACACCGCTAGCAAAGGATTCTGACTCAGACACGAGACAAGCCTAAATCTGCGCCCCGCCGGAGCCTTGGAGGCTGGGTTAAACTCGACAGACGCCCTCGTAGCTCAGTGGATAGAGCAGAGGTTTCCTAAACCTTGTGCGTAGGTTCGATTCCTATCGGGGGCACTCAGCCAGCATGAAATCCAAAGTGCGATCCACAATGGCCGATACCTCTGCACCTGGCAAGACCATCCACCCGTGATCCCCACCGGGGATTACCTCGAGCTTGTGGCTGACGCCGCTGTCGGCAAGCTTTGCTGCCAACACTTGCGACTGCTGTAACGGCACCATGATATCGATGTCACCATGCACCATCAATGTGGTTGGTGAATCTGGAGTCACGTAGTTCACCGGACTAGCTTTGGCTAACCAGTTTTGGTCCTTCCAACGGTCCGGACCCAAGTTGAAGTACTCAGGAGGAAATCGAAGTGCCTCAGGCATGTTTTCATCGGTGCCATCCATTGGGCGAACGATTGATGTCAATTCGGAGGCACCGTACCAGTCGACTAGGCCAAGAACTTTGAGGTTGTCGGATTTGTCGGCACCATCTGTGCCTTCAAAAAAGTCAATGCCTTGCGTGTACGCGGTCAATGACGCCAGGTGACCTCCGGCTGACTCGCCCCAAATAAAAGTCTTAGATACATCCAAGTTGAGTTTGTCTGCGTGCTTCGCGAGCCAGCGCAAAGCAGCATGTGCATCATTTACCGCCGCCGGAAAACTAGCCTCGCTACCCAAGCGGTAGTCAATGCTGGCGAATGCAAAACCTCGCTCAATTGCTTTTTGTCGATAGTTGGTTGCTTCAAACCAAGGGGTACCTTCGGTGCGAGTACCACCCGCATAACCGCCACCGTGAATCCACAAAATCACCGGCGATGGAGTCTTACTTTCGGGAACAAACAACTGCATCTCTAATGGGCGGTAACCAACAATCAACGCATAAGAAATGTCGTAGCGCGGTAATCCCGATTTGGTGGTCACTGGATTTGGGATTGGGCCGTGCTTGGGTGGTACCCACATTGGCTTTTCGGCCATTTTTGCCAACTCCTAATTAAGCAACCAGAGAAATATAACTTTCCCATTCTGGCTCAAGACGCTCGGCCCCGCGGACCATCCATTGATGCCCACTAGGCATGCGAGGTGTGCGGTTTAGATTCCAGCCGATTTCGGCAAGAGTCTTGTCACCTTTTTTGTTATTGCACTTAAGGCAACAGGCGACGAGGTTTTCCCAACTATCAGCGCCACCACGTGATTTTGGCTGAACATGATCAACCGTGTTGGCAGATTTCGAACAATAGGCACAACGGTGATTGTCTCTTCTGAGTACACCGCGACGAGATACCGGAATCATCCGGCTACCAGGAATACGCACGTAACGCTGCAACAGAATTACGCTGGGGAGTTCAAATTCACCATGAGCGCTGTGCAGCTTTAGTTCGTCGCTTTGTTCAAGCACTGTGGCTTTTTGATTGAGCACCAGCATGAGTGCGCGTCGAAACGAAACCACTGCGAGCGGTTCATAGCCTGCATTTAGTACCAGGGTCTTCATAAATTCCTTTCGTTAACTCACACGGCTTGTGAGTCTTCGTGGCACAGCGGGAAATAAAAAACGCGCCATCAAAAGATGACGCGTGTTTAGTGGCCCACAGGTTGACAGTGGTGGAAGCTCCGGCAGCCATGAGTTATTTGCTTGGCGGGCAAACTTCTCAATGCCATAACTTCCTCCTGACAACCAAACTGTTGCTAAGGCTTAGGTTATGGGAAAAGGCCTCTAGGTAAGGTAACTAAGGGTGTCGTGTTGGTAACGATTTGACTAGTTCGTGGCAAGGCGTACGAAGTGTACGTTGCTGGTGAAAATTGGAGCCAGCTTCACTACATCGCCGCGGCGAGGTGAGTGATAGAAGTTCCCATTACCGGCATAAATTCCATCGTGGCTCATGTCATTAAAGATCACGAGGTCACCCGGTTGCGCATCTTCCGGCTTGATTAAAATACCCATGCGTCGTTGTGCGTGCACTGAGTGCGGCAGAGCCAAGCCAAACTGAGCAAACACGAATGCAACGTAGCCTGAACAGTCAAAACCGGCAGGGGTCTCGCCACCAAATACATATGGTGTTCCCACATACTTGGCAGCAACTTTAAGGATGGTGGCGCCATCGAGAGTCGAGTAAGGCGGATTGTCGAGGTAATCTGCTGCGGTTGGTCCGGTGTAACTTCGGTAAGAATTAAGGGTTGCCTCACGCTGAATTTCATTTGCCTTGGCATCTTCGTATTGACCACGAACAAACTTCACAGTGTTTACTGCCGCGACAGTTAAGTTCTGTGTATCCTCGGCGTTCGCGGTAGCTTGAGCGCTGGTCGTGGTGAATCGAGCCATTGCAGCAACATCTGGGTTGAAAGCGTAAGCCGGAAGTGAGAAGGTCGCGAATAATCCCGATGCGATAGACATCGTTGCCAAGTTGATTGCTTTGCGACGAATGATGATTGACTTCTTGATTTTCTTTGGAACTAGAAAACTAGAAGTAGCCTGCGGTGCATTTTGGGTGAAATATTCGGCATCGAGTTTTGCTGCCTTTTTAGCTGCTCGCTTTTGAGCGCGAGTTAGCCTCGCTTTTTCTGCTTCACGTAATGAGCGGCGACTGCGCAGCTCGAAGGACTCAAGGACGTTGATTTCTACGTCTGCGCGGTGCCTGCCGTTGCCTAGTTTGGCCAAGAGAGTTCTCCGATCGGTTGACAGGTCGGGGCATCCACTAACCTCAATTTTACCCTCGAGGTTGCGACTCAAACCACCCGACGGAGGGTTTTCAGGCTTTTCGGAGGCTTGGCTAGGCCATTACAAAGAGGTGAGCGGCCATTTCGCGGCTAAAAACCAGGCCAGAAGCGGCTTTTTCGGCCTTAACTGTGACCGTAGTCGGTCCGAAATCCGCCGTAATTTTGGCCCCAGGCACCAGCCCCAACTGACGCATATCGGCCAATTGCTCCGCAAATACCTGAAGTGGCTCTCCAATTCGGGCCAGGCTGTATTGCTTCCCTTCAGTTTCGCCGACCAGGTCGGCCACCGAAATAACCCCGTCGCGAAATTCTTCATTGGATTTGTGACCAAGTTCGGCCAATCCAGGAATCGGATTGCCGTACGGCGAACGGTCGGGAGTGTCTAGCAGTGCCAAAATCTTGCGCTCAACCTGCTCGCTCATTACGTGTTCCCAGCGGCAAGCCTCTTCATGAACAAATTCCCATTCGAGCCCAATGACATCAGCTAGCAGGCGCTCGGCTAGGCGATGTTTGCGCATCACGCCAATGGCTTCGCGTCTACCCTGCTCAGTAAGTTGTAGGTGCCGATCCGGAGAGACCACGACTAATCCAAGTCGTTCCATGCGAGCCACGGTTTGAGAAACGGTTGGGCCAGCATGATCTAATCGCTCGGCAATACGAGCACGAAGTGGCACCTGTCCCTCTTCCTCGAGCTCGAGAATGGTACGCAGGTACATCTCAGTAGTGTCAATGAGATCGTCGTGGTGTTCCATGCATCCAAGATTACCCGCCTGCCCCGCTCGGTAGAATTATGAAATGTCTGAAATCAAAATCCCAGCAGAATTCATCCCAACCGACGGCCGTTTTGGTTGTGGCCCGTCGAGACTTCGACCAGCTCAGATTGCAGCCTTCGCATCCGAAGGTGCAAAGCTCATGGGAACTTCACACCGTCAGGCACCAGTCAAGAATTTAGTCAAACGAGTGCAAGAGGGATTGATGGATTTGTTCCACAACCCTGAAGGCTACGAAATTGTCCTAGGTAATGGTGGATCAACAGCTTTCTGGGATGCTGCTGCTTTCTCGCTAGTCGAGAACAAGGCACAGACTTTAGTGC
>JBFYJA010000034.1:0-7886 GCA_041311675.1 Micrococcales bacterium
GCCGAATACCGCTGAAAGCGTTAGCGCAGCAGCAATAATCACACCCCACCACCACTCGATATGCAGCCAAAATACCGCACTGGCAATTGCCGCAGCCAAACCACCGGTAATCGAAGCGAGAAGGCCCTCGATAGTCTTCTTCGGACTAACCCCCGGAGCGAGTTTGTGGCGACCAAGCTTGCGACCAACAAGGTATCCAAATGTGTCGATCATCGCGACGGTTAGTACAAATGTGAGAACCCACCACTGGCCATCTTCTGGTCGACGAAGAAGCAATACTGCAAACGAACAGGTAAGCGGCAAATAAATAACCACTAGCGCGGCTGCCGCAAAGTCACGAAGAGTGTGCTGGAGTCTTTGCATCGGAGCCTCTCGACGCTCCCAAAGCAAGTGCACTGTTCTCCAAAGAACAAGCGCAGCCACGATTCCAATCGAGGTAAGCCACTGCCACTCTTGCCCTCCAAAATAAGTAGCAGGCATAATCAGCACCGAACCAACTACGGCTGGTACTCGAGGCACATACCAGCCTCGAATTCGCAAGGCGGAAGAAAGTTCCCAGGCTCCAGCACCACAAGCGGCAGCGGCTAGCGCCATGAACAGGAACCCATTGAAGGTGAGGATGGTTACCAGGAAAACGCCACCAAGCAACAAGCCGACCGAAATCGACTTGGAGAGACTACGTCCCTCGGGCTTGGCTGTGCTCAATTAAACCTCTAGCAGTTCGGCTTCTTTGCGCTTCAGCGCTTCGTCGATCGCGTCGATGTGAGTCTTGGTATACGCATCTAGTTCTTTTTCGGCGCGTGCAATTTCATCATCGCCAGCAAGTCCATCTTTTTTCGCAGCGGCAAGTTCGTCGTTGCCCTTGCGTCGAATGTTACGGACTGAAACACGAGCATCTTCGGCCTTGGTCTTGGCCAACTTAACGTATTCCTTGCGACGCTCTTCGGTGAGGTCAGGCAAGGTGACACGAATCATGTTGCCGTCGTTCTGTGGATTGGCATCTAGGTTTGGCATCTCGCGAAGTGCTGCCTCTACAGCCTTTAGCGCACCCTTGTCGTAAGGAGTGATCACAATGGTGCGTGCCTCAGGGTTTGCAATCTGACCAAGCTGTGACAACGGAGTTGGAGTTCCGTAGTAATCAACCATTACCTTTTGAAATAATTGTGGGTTCGCGCGGCCGCTGCGAATCTCTGAGAAACGCTCCTTGGCAGATTCCACTGCCTTACCCATGCTTTCCTGAGTGCTCGCCAAAATTTCTGAAATCATGATTCTCCTGTTACGCGGTTACGAAAGTTCCGATTTTCTTACCCTTGATGGCATCGGTTACGTTTCCCTTGCCCTGCATGCCGAATACTCGCATTGGCATCTTGTTGTCCATGCACAAACTAAACGCAGTTGCATCCACAACCTTGAGTCCCTTTACCAAGGCATCCTGATAGGTAATCGATTCAAGTTTCTTAGCGCTAGCATCCTTCTTTGGATCTGCCGAGTAGACACCATCCACGCCATTCTTAGCAACCAGCACTTCATCGGCACCGATCTCAAGTGCGCGCTGCGCTGCAACTGTGTCGGTTGAGAAGTATGGCAAACCTGCGCCAGCACCGAAGATTACAACGCGTCCCTTTTCGAGGTGACGAATTGCGCGCAGTGGGATGTACTGCTCGGTCACCTGAGCCATCGAAATTGCGCTTTGCACGCGAACGTCCACTCCAGCCTGTTCCAAGAAATCTTGCAGCGCTAGCGCGTTCATAACTGTGCCCAACATACCCATGTAGTCAGCTCGTGATCGTTCCATACCTCGTTGTGACAACTCTGCTCCGCGGAAGAAGTTACCGCCACCAACCACGATTGCTACTTCGGCGTGCTTTGCGCCTTCTGCGATCTCACGGGCCATCTCGGCAACGATGTCAGGGTTTACCCCAAGAGTGCCACCGCCGAATGCCTCACCTGAAAGCTTGAGCAGTACTCTGCGCTTTTTACTTGGCAATTTGGCCTCCCGGTGGATGTTTTGCTCTCTCTATCCTAGGCGGATAGCAAAAAAGGCCCGACCAATTGGCCGGGCCTTTCTCGTACTTTTATTAGGCTCCAACGCGGAAGCGTACGAACGCCTTCGCTGAAAGACCTGAAGTCTCTAGAACCTTGCCAACAGACTGCTTGTTGTCCTTAGCGAAGTCCTGCTCGAGTAGAACGTTCTCCTTGAAGAAGCCGTTTACGCGACCTTCGATGATCTTTGGAAGTGCAGCCTCTGGCTTACCCTCGTTGCGAGCGGTCTCCTCTGCGATACGACGTTCGGTTGCAACAACCTCTGCGTCGATGTCTTCGCGTGAAAGAGCAGTCGGTGAGAATGCAGCAATGTGCACTGAAACATCGTGAGCTGTGTCTGCATCGCTACCTGAGTAAGCAAGTAGAACACCGACCTGAGGAGGTAGGTCCTTGCTGGTGCGGTGCATGTAAGCGTCAACGTTGTCACCCTCAACTACTGCAATGCGGCGAAGTTCAACCTTCTCGCCCATGATTGCAGCTTCGTCGTTGATAACTTCTTCAACAGTCTTGCCACCAAGGTTCGCTGCTAAAGCTGCAGTTAGATCCTTTGCGTTTGCTGCCTGAATTGCATCTGCAACTGAGTCAGCAAGTGCAACGAACTTCTCTGCCTTAGCAACGAAGTCGGTCTCACAAGCTAGTTCGATTAGGTAACCGGTGCCGCCTGAAACGCGTGCAACAACCAAACCATTGCTGGTGGTGCGGCCTTCGCGCTTTGCAACTCCCTTAAGTCCCTTTAGTCGCAGAACCTCAAGAGCCTTGTTGACGTCGCCGTTAGCTTCGTCAAGTGCGCCCTTGCAGTCCATCATTCCGGCGCCTGACTTCTCGCGAAGCGCCTTTACATCTGCGGCTGTGTAGTTTGCCATTACTTGCTCTCCTCTGCTACTGCCTCTGCTGGAGCTTCTGAAGTTACAGGTGCGGTCTGCTCTAGTAGCTCGCGCTCCCACTCAGCTAGCGGCTCTGCAGCCTCTTCTGGCTTTGAGTGACGAGCAATTAGGCCCTCAGCAACTGCATCTGCGATAACGCGAGTAAGCAACTGAACTGAACGGATTGCATCGTCGTTTCCTGGGATACCGATGGTGACCTCATCTGGGTCACAGTTGGTGTCAAGAATTCCGATTACAGGAATACCAAGCTTCTTAGCCTCGGTAATTGCAAGGTGTTCCTTGTTGGTGTCAACAACCCAGATCGCTGATGGAGTCTTTGAGATGTTGCGGATACCACCAAGTGACTTCTCTAGCTTGTCCTTCTCGCGACGAAGAATAAGAAGTTCCTTCTTGGTAAGTCCGGTCTTGGTTGCACCTGAGAAGTCCATGACTTCTAGTTCCTTGAGACGTGCAAGACGCTTCTGGATGGTGCCGAAGTTTGTAAGTAGTCCACCCAACCAACGCTGGTTGATGTAAGGCTGACCAACGCGAAGTGCCTGCTCAGCAATTGCTTCCTGTGCTTGCTTCTTGGTTCCCACGAACAAGATAGATCCACCGTGTGCAACGGTTTCCTTTACAAATTCGTATGCCTTGTCGATGTGGGTCAATGACTTCTGAAGGTCAATGATGTAGATGCCTGAACGGTCGGTCAAAATGAAGCGACGCATCTTTGGGTTCCAGCGACGAGTCTGGTGTCCGAAGTGAACACCTGAGTCGAGGAGCTGGCGTACTGTTACGACTGCCATAGCAGTTTCTCCTTATTTCAGTTAATTGTTCTGAGCGGTTGCTCATCACACCTGGTGCCGCATCGAATTCCGACTACCGAAATAGTCACTGATGAATTCGTATGTGATCGACACGCGAAGTCGGCACAGCAAAACCAAGGTCTCAAAAGAGGTTTGATTTAGCGGATGCCGCTAGGTATAAGCATACCGGCCTGAACCCCCGACATCTAGGCAAAAGTTATCCACAGTTTGACCTGAGGCTCCCCAAAACCCAGCAAACAGGAGCACTCTCAACCTATGAACCAATTCAGACGAGTCAAGCTCTACGGGGGCTTTGCCCTAGCTTTGGCTATGGCACTCAGTTGGCAACAGGTATCCGACGCCAAAGCCGACGAGCAAGCGCCATGGGTTGCCACGCTGGATGCCCCAATTCACTTGGTTCGCCCATATTTGCAGCCAAACAGCGACTATTCAGCGGGACATCGCGGTGTGGACTTTGAGGTTTCGATTGGGCAACCGATTTATAGTCCGGTAGACGCCGAAGTGCACTTCAACCATTTTTTAGTCAATCGCCCAGTGCTTAGCCTGGTCGCTGAATCTGGTGACCTGATCGAATTTGAGCCAGCCTGCAGTTCGCTGGCAGTTGGCGAAGTAGTGAAAGCGGGTCAGGCAATAGGTTCGGTATGTAGCGCACTATCAAACTACAAACAACACTGCCTCGAGATTAGCTGCCTGCATTTTTCACTAAGAACTGAAAAAGGATATCTTTCGCCGATGGTTCGTTATGGTGCTTTAGCGCCATCAGTTCTGCTGCCATATCTCTAGGCTCGCGGATGTGCCTTTTGATATCCAGCTTTAAGTCGTTCAACTGAAACGTGGGTATAAATCTGAGTAGTTCCCAGGCTCGCGTGACCGAGTAACTCTTGCACTGCACGTAGGTCGGCACCGCCGTCGAGCAAGTGAGTTGCCGCGGAGTGCCTCAATGCGTGTGGACCAGCAACCCCGGTTGGCGTGCCATCGAGTAGCGAAGCTACAAGTGCATAAACCTGACGCACTCCTAAGCGCTGCCCTCGCGAATTGATCAATAGCGCTTGACCGCTCTTGTCATTTACAAATTGATTACGGCCTAATAGAACCCAAGTATCAAGTGCTTCGCGTGCAGGGATACCAAAAGGCACCATGCGTTGCTTTGCGCCTTTACCCATGACTCGCAGAATGTTTCTTGAGTAATCAACATCCTCGAGATTTAGACCAACCAGCTCGCTAACTCGACATCCTGACGCATAGAGCAACTCAATAGTTAGCAAATCTCTCAAACCATTTGGATTGTCTGCATTTGCATTGAAGGCAAGTTTTTCAAATACCTCTTGCAATGTTTCGCGCGAAACAACTTTCGGCAGTGAGCGACCTGTTTTTGGAGATTTGAGTCGCTGAGCGATATCTACCGGAATTCTTTCTGTCTTGGTCAACCACAAACTAAAAGCCCTAATAGCTGCGCTTTTTCGCGCCAACGTCGTTTTGGTTAGACCCTTCTGATCGAGCTCGAATAGCCAATCTCGTATCTGGTCAATATCCAAGGCAGACAATTCTGAAATGTCATGTTTACTCAGCCAGTCAACTAGGTCGAGAACATCCGTTTCATAAGCCTTGACCGTGTGCTTTGAGTAACCGCGCACAGCCTGGAGGTAGTCAGCGAACTGTGCCGCCGTTGCCTTAAGGTCATTACTCACATGTTCAGGTTAGTTTGCGCCACCCTCGTTCGCCCTGCGCGACAAGCCCCAGTAACTGCAATCTGCCAAGTGCAGTTATGAGTTCGCGAGCGGTGAGTCCCGCTTTCGAAGCAATTTCAGGTTCGGCGATTTGGCTTCTACCCATGGCATCTAGGGCACGTGTCTCCAACGGTCCCATTGGTATTTCCTCGAATAACTCTGGCTCCCATTGCCCGGTGACCAGTTGCACAGCATCCTGTGCCGAGACCAGAATCGCGCTTTGATTTTCTCGAATTAGGTTATGACACCCAGTCGATGCCGGCGAGTTAATAGGTCCAGGAACTACACCTAGTGGACGATTTAGTTCCACTGCGTGATGCGCTGTGTTGATGGCACCGGATCGCTTGCCCGCTTCGACCACAATGGTTGCCGAGCCAAGCGCCGCTATCAATCGGTTTCGTTGCAGGAAGCGCCATTTCGTTGGATTGCTACCAGGCGCCTGTTCCGATATGACTAGGCCTTGCCTAATCACACGACCTAGCAGTTCACTATTTCCACTTGGGTAGAGCCGGTCAACGCCTCCAGCCATGATGGCGATGGTTGGAATTTCCATTGCTAATGATGACCGATGAGCGACCGCATCGATTCCATATGCGCCGCCAGAAATGATTGAAAGCCGTTCAGCGGCAGCGGCAGAAATTATTTCGGTAGTGACCCATTCGCCGTAACTTGTTGCCATTCGAGAACCAACCACGGCTAGGGATTGAGAACTTGAAGTCATGACCGCGGGTTCCCCTCGCAACCACAAGCAATGAGGAGTCGCCAACCTTAAATCATCGATTTGCTCCGGCCATAAATCATTTGACGGGATCAGCAATTTAGCGCCTGTTTGCCTGGCTGCCGTAAGCATGGTTTCAACGTTTGTGAGTTTGAGCCTAGGTTGCCACCGCTCTCTTGCATCAATCAGAAGCCGGTCTAGATTCTTGAAACGCTCACCTGACTCATCAGTAAATCCTGCAGCTTTTATTTGTTCGATGTATTTCTTGATTGAGATGCGATTGACTTCAGCAATTAGTGCCTCTCGTGCACCAAGCGTGCTAATTAGTGCAGCGGCGAAGCTATCCCCCGGCTCAGTAATTAGCGACCACACGGCTCTCGCGAATGAATCAAATAAGTCTTGGCTCCCGACAGTCAATCCATCCATAAGCTTTGCAACCTGACTCTCGCTTAGCTTCAGCCCCGTAATCATGCTGCACTCATCAGGTTGTCTGAACCACGAAGAAGAAAAGATTGATCCAGATCCGCTGCGCTTATCTCATCACGACCGTCTAGTGCAGCAATAGTCAATCCAACACGAATGCACCGGTCATATCCGCGCATACTAACCAAACCTCTTCGCAGTGCTGAATCAAGAACGGCGGTTACATTCCTCTGCGGCCGAAGACTAGTTTGCAAAATGGTAGATGGAACATGACTCACGATTGAGTAGCCAACTTTATTTAACCGAGATGCCAGCAGGTGCCTTGCTCTGACCACGCGCTCTTTCGCTTCAGCACTGCTTATTCGGTCGGACCGGTCTCTGGCGATTTGCAATTGAGCTTGATTGAGTGACTGCACTTTGAGTCGAATATCCACTCGATCAAGCAGCGGACCAGATAGTCGATTCAGGTAGCGTATTTTGGCGCTGGACGTGCAAACGCAACTTCTATTGGCGCTCATGGCTAATCCGCAGGGACAAGGATTGGCAGCCATTATCAGTTGAAATTGAGCCGGATACCTAGCGATACCGATTGATCTCGCAATCGTGACTTGTCCACTCTCAAGACTCTGTCTTAGCGACTCAAGTGCTGGGGTTTGGAATTCCGGAGCTTCATCCAAAAACAGAATCCCGTTATGTGCCATGGAGATTATGCCTGGACTCGGCACACCTGCTCCTCCGCCAACCAGAGAGGTTGCCGAAGCGGTGTGATGAGGAGCTTCAAACGGCGGTCTGGCGATCAGATTGGCGCCAACTTGCCCACGTGTTCTTGAAACTGAATGAATCGCCGTGGTCTCGAGGGATTGCTCCAAAGTTAGATCTGGAAGTATCGTGGTCATCCGTTCAGCCATCATGGTCTTTCCTACTCCTGGCGGTCCAACCATGAGAAGGTGATGACCTCCGGCAGCGGCTATAACCATCGCTTCGACCGCCGAAGCCTGACCGTGAATATCTGAAATATCGATTTCGCGTTTTTGTAGCTGTGGTTCGGCGGGCTTTTCCCTTTCGGTTACAACAATCTCATCGACCTCAAGACCATGCATTCGCAAAACGTTAGTGAGATGACGCA
Organism: Micrococcales bacterium; assembly: GCA_041311675.1. Lineage (GTDB taxonomy): Bacteria > Actinomycetota > Actinomycetes > Actinomycetales > Microbacteriaceae > Rhodoluna. The sequence continues at coordinate 7,728 of JBFYJA010000034.1, forward strand.
CTCCGACACAATCAATGTCGTTGACCAAAGCTGCCTCTGCCAAATTAGCCATCGGCACGATCACTTTATGGAAGCCGTTGCGCCTTGCAGTGAGGACCGCTGGGAGCACGCCATTTACAGGTCGCACCGACCCATCGAGACCTAGTTCTCCGAGATACA
>JBFYJA010000035.1:0-7504 GCA_041311675.1 Micrococcales bacterium
TGGTGATGGCGCCACCCACGACCCGGAACACTCCCTCCTCCACGTGGGTCACCAACTGCCCGCGCCCCTGCTCTGGCTTGAACTCGTCGGTGGTTGCAATCCATGGGCCGAGGGTGTTGGCAAAGTCCTTACCCTTCGATGGGCCGAGGCCAACAGCCATCTCGCGCTTCTGCACATCTCGTGCCGACCAGTCATTCCAGATTGTGTAACCCGCAATGTAATCGCGAGCCTCTGCCTCGGAAACATCCTTGGCTTTCTTCAAAATAACTGCCGCAACTTCCAACTCGTAGTCGAGTCGTTCGCAATCTGGTGGCATCGGAATGTCTGCGTTTGGTGCGGTGATGGTCCACGGGTTTTGAAAAACGAAAACCGGAATCTCGTACCAGGCGTCAGGAACTTTTCCGGTGCCGCCTTCTGACTTCTTCATGCCAGCGATATGACCTTCGAAAGTTACAAAGTCGCGAAGCGCGTGTGGCTCGATCGGAGCGACAAACTTCGCCATGTGGATCGGCATCTTCATTCTGCGACCAGCTTGGCCTTCGATGAAGTCGCGGTCTTTGCGTGGCAAGTTCAAAATCTCAAGCACGCCGAGTCCGTCTGGTACATCAAGCACTTGTCCGTGACTGATGATTACAGTCTGAACAAATCCATTGAGAAGTACGCGTCCGATTTTCATGACTACTCCTTTGTAGCGTTTGTGTCGTTAGTGATTAGAAATCAAAGGTTTCGTAGAAGTCGCGCTGACGAACTTCTAGCTCTGGCACAGCCTTGCCAAGTGCCCACTCTTTGAAGTGGTCGTACTCTGCGTGAGCCTTGAATGCAGCCTCGTCGCGGTAAACCTCAAAAATGCGGAATGTGTTTGGGTGTTCTGGGTCCTGGTAAGCCTGGTAGTAGATGTTTCCCTCTTCGGTGCGTGATGCAGGTGAGAGGTGACGAAGAGCTTCTTCAACGATGTGAGCGCTGCCCTCTTTGGCAACCCAAGTAGCTGAACAGACAAATGCCATGATGATTTCCTTTCGATGGCTAACTGAAACTAGTCAAGCAGGAGAGTTCAGTGAAGAACTAATGGCATAACCAATGCCAGTAATTGCTGAGAGCGATTAGCCCTCGATTAGCCAACCTTCGATGGTGCCACGGTTCTCATATTCGGCAACGTTAATGATGCGACGCGAGCTATCTACTGCTCCGACGTAGCCGTTTCCAAAGGCTGCGCCTATGGCTGCCTTCGCCGCGTCCAGGTTGGTGTGGCTTGCGCCGATGACCAGCGAATTGGCGTTCTGCTCCTCGCGGGCCGCCTTGACTTGTGCTGGGTTGACCGCGAGCGCGGCTCGAATGCCCTTGACCTTATTGATAGCGATGATTTCACCGTTTCCGGTACCGCCTACCAAAATGCCGAAAGTGTCGAGGCCCTTGTCTTCGTCCTGGATAACTGCCTGGCCAACTCGAGCGGCAAACAGCGGGTAGTCGTCGCCCTCGTCTAGTTCGTCGTTGCCGTGCCAGATTACTTCGTGGTTGGCTTTGAGCCAGTTCTCCAACTCGCGGGCGAGTTCGTAGCCTAGGTAATCTGCTGCCAAGTGAATTCTCATGGCTTCAGGCTACTCCCGACGGTATCCAAGGCAACAAACTAAAAGGCATACTTACTATTAGTAAAGATTTGGCAGGCGGGTGAAACATGAGTTTTGAGAATAAAGACCTCAACTTATTGATCGCCTTGCGCGCTCTGCTTGAAGAAGCTAACGTCACCCGTGCCGGAGCGCGAGTGGACATGGGGCAGTCTTCAATGAGTACCGCGCTCTCCCGCCTACGAACGCAGTTTGGCGATGAACTTCTGGTTCGAGTCGGACGTGATTACGAACTGACCCCGCTGGCTCGATTGATTTTGCCGCAGCTCGAGGTAGCCATCCCACTCATCGAAAACGCACTGATGAGCCATGAGGACTTCAACCCAGCTACGTCTTATCGCAAATTCAAGATCATGGCCTCCGATGCCGCGCAGCTGCAGCTAAAACCGCTGATTGATCAGGCACTAACCGAAGCACCTGGAATCTCTATCGAGTACTTGCCGCTACCGGCACAACCAACAGACTCTGAACGCGAAATGCTGGTCAATGATTTCGTGGTTGCTGTTGCTGGTATCGGCATTACGGGTGAAAGTGCACCGCTATACACCGACCACTACGTGCTATTGGTTGACCGCGATAATGCATCCGTAGTCGATGGCAAGATTTCATGGGCCGAGTTCACCGCACTGCCACAGGCCGTGGTCAAACTTGGACAGGGTCACATGCTTCCGGCCGATCGTCGTCTTGGCGAACTTGGCTTCCGTCGCGTTGCCGCGGTGAAGCTAAACAGCTACATGCCACTCGGATCGGTAATCAGCGGTACCAATCTGGTTGGTATCGTGCCGAGCCGCATGGCAAAGACTCTTTGCGAAGGCACGAACGTCATTGCCGTTGAGGCACCATTCGGTCAGCTCGAAATTCACCAGAGCCTGTGGTGGCATCAGTCACACGACAACGACCAATCACATCGCTGGCTGCGCAACTGGCTAACCAGCACACCTTTATAACCTCGATAGTTGTCATTAGCGCCTGCGGGTTTCGTCGCTTGCATCACTGCTCTAGCGTGAGACTATGTCTGAACCGATCAAGAATGTTCCGCGCCGCGTGGTCACCGGCCACGATGCCAATGGCGTGTCAGTGGTGCTCTCCGATGGCATCGTGCCAGTGCACAAATTCATGCCTCAGGATGGCGTTGGCTTCTATGAAATCTGGGCCACCGACGAAATGCCAGCACCGGTTAGTGCGGTTGAGTCCGGTGAAGTCACCGAGCGTTCACTAAAGGTTCCAGCCGAGCCAAACGGCACCAAGATCCGCATCAACGAGTTCTTCCCTGGCCACATCAACGAGCTTGGCAACCAATCCCCGATTCACCGCACCGAGTCGATTGACTACGGAATCGTGCTCGAGGGCGAGATCTACCTAGTGCTCGACGACAGCGAAGTACTACTAAAGGCTGGCGATGTTGTGGTTCAGCGCGGCACCAACCACGCCTGGGCAAACCGCAGCGACAAGGTTGCTCGAATGGCGTTCATCCTGGTTGACGGCACTTTTACTCCAGAGCTCAAGGCAAGCATCGGCGATGCACAACTTATGACAGAAGGCCCTCACGATGCACATTGATCACGTTGGACTAAACGTTGCCGACCTCGACGCACAAGTTGACTGGTACACAAAAGTTTTTGGTTTCACTACAGCACGCGCATTCGAAGTGCCACCAATTGGATTGCGCGGGATTTTTCTAGTTGATGCCAACGGATTTGCAATTGAACTTTTGCAAAAGCAGGGATCATCGCGAAACTTCAAGGCATCGAATGTTGCCGAGGGAGCAATGAACCAAGGATTTGGTCACCTCTGCTACCGCGTTGACGATGTTGCATCGATGAACGCACGAATGCTCGAACATGGAGCAACTCAAATCATGCCGGTACAAGAATCTCCAGAGCCTGGTGTGACCATGGCATACCTCGCAGATCCAGAAGGCAACCTAATCGAGATCATCGATCGCAAAGGAACAGTAAGTTGATGCAATTCGCTGGAAAAAATATTGTCCTTACCGGAGCTGCCGGTGGTCAGGGAATTGCCGAAACCGAATTGTTTCTAAAGGGTGGCGGCAACGTAATCGCTACCGACATTCACGAAACTCTGCCGGACGTATTCAAAGAACTCGCAGCTAAATTTCCTGAGCACTTTCACTACATAAAGGTAGATGCCGGTTCACAAAGCGACTGGAACAATCTCGGTGAATGGATCAAGGCAAAAAACATTCGCATTCACGGTTTGGTAAACAACGCCGGCATTCCATTCCGAGCTCGACTTGGCGCAATGGAGGTTGACGACTGGAACCGCGTAATCGGCATCAACCTAACCGGCCCGATGATGGGCATTCAGACCTGCATGACGTTCATGGACAAGGGCGCGAGCATCGTGAACATCGGCTCGGCCGCTGGCCTAACCGCCCACTACACAGTGAGCTACACGGCTTCTAAGTGGGGGCTTCGCGGCCTCACCCACGTGGCTGCAATGGAACTCGGCGAGCGCGGCATCCGCGTGAACATCGTGCACCCTGGTTACATCGAGACTCCAATGACCGCCTCGGCACCGGCAGCCTTCATCGACGCTCAGTTGGCTTTGACCCCAATGGAGCGAGTCGGCCAGCCTGAAGAAGTTGCAGCGGTGGTTGGCTTCCTCATCTCGGATGCATCCTCGTATGTTTCCGGTGCAGAGATTCCGGTTGATGGCGCTTACACCTCTGGCGGAAATGTGAAGTTCATTTCAGATTCGTTGCGTAATGCCGCAAAATAAAACTCCACAGCTAACCACTTGGTTAGTAGCGACCCTCGGTCTCATTTCCATTCTTGGACCATTCGGTAGCGACGCGTATTTACCTGCGTTACCAATCATGGGAAATGAACTCGCACACTCACCGACCGCAGCGCAAACTACACTGACAGCATTCTCGATTGGTCTTGCACTCGGTCAGCTGCTAATGGGAACTTTCTCAGACGCACTTGGTCGTCGCAGACTGATTATTCTCGGCCCGACTGTCATGGGATTTTCATCAATCGTTGGCGCTGTGTCGCAAGACATCTTCACACTCTTTGCCGCATGTGTGCTTATCGGTTTCAGTTCATCCACTGGAATGGTGGTTGGTCGCGCGCAGATTTCTGATCTCGCGACCGGACTGAGCGCATCTCGCGCATTTAGTCTGCTTGGACTATTCGCTGGCATCGGACCAATTCTTGGCCCACTATTCGGTGCAGTAATTCTTGGCTTCGCAGATTGGCGAGCAATATTCATTGGACTTTCGATCATGGCATTTGCATTTGCCGCACTAGCAATTTTTGAAGTACCAGAAACTCTGCCAAAAGAAAAACGACAGTCGGCAAACATCGGAGCAATTTTCCACGCGGCAAAATCAATTCTGAGAAACCGGATGTTTATTCAGCACGCAATTATTCTGTGGTGCACGGTTTCAATTCTGTTCTCATACATTTCAGCTTCACCGTTCATCATCCAGAACATCCTGGGCTTCACTCCGTTTGAGTACACCCTCATTTTTGGCACCAATGGCATCGGCATCATGATCGCCGGAGCCGTGGCCACGGCCGTGGCCAAGAAGGTATCGCCGCGCAAGGTACTCGGTTGGGGCATTGGACTGCAGCTCAGCGGAGCCGGCATCCTGCTCGGCACCTGGATTATGGGAACACCCTCGGTATGGAACATCCTGCCAGCCCTATTCATCATGGTTTCGTCGATGGGCCTAATGTTTGGCCCGGCCACCGCCCTTGGCCTGACCCAGGTACGCGAGCGAGCCGGCACCGCCCTTGCCATCCAGGGCTTTATCCAGTTCCTGATTGCCGGAGTCATGGCCACCCTGGTTGGCCTTGCAGGCCCGATGGCGTTCTGGCCACTTGCCCTAATCGTGACCGTGGCCTCGCTCACCAGTCTGACTTTCTGGATCAAGACCAAGCGCACTCTGGCCGAGGTTTTGTAATTCGCATAGTTGTTATGGCGGTTATCGATTAGCCGAGGTTAGTCCCCGCGGGATAGTTTCGAAGTAACGAAAGGTGCAATGATGCAGCGTTTAGCAGGCAAGATTGTGTTCATTACCGGTATCGGTGGTGGCATGGGTCGACAGGCAGCAATCACATTTGCTCGCGAGGGCGCCAAGGTGGTTGGCTGTGATCTTTTCGAAGAACCAGCGAACGAAACCGTCGAGATGGTTCGTAAAGCCGGCGGTGAAATCACCAACATTGCACCGGTAAATCTTTCGGATGCAGAAGCAACCAGGCAGTGGATCGAAGACGCGCTAAAGGTATATGGCGGTTGCGACATTCTTTACAACAACGCATCGACTCCAAAGTTTGGTGAAGTGCAGGATCTCAGTATTGAAGACTGGGACTTCGTAATGAATAACGAACTCAATCTTGTGTTCTACGCATGTAAGGCAATCTGGCCACACATGATGAAGAACGGTGGAGTGATTGTAAACATTGGGTCAATCGCCGGAACTCGCGGAGTTGAATTTATGGCGCAGAACGCACACGGCACTGCAAAGGCTGGAGTGATTAACCTCACTCAGCAACTCGCGGCAGAAGGTGGCAAGTATGGCATCCGTGCAGTTTGTGTTTCACCTGGTTTCACCGTTACTCCATCAACCGCGTGGTTGGTTGAGTCTGGCCCGCAACCTTTCAAAGACAACATCGCACGCATTCCACTAAAGCGCGTTGGACAACCGGAAGACATTGTGAATGCCGCACTATTTTTAGCTAGCGACGAAGCTAGTTGGATCACTGGAATCAACCTCGTGGTTGATGGAGGAGGAACTGTTCTCGGATGACAAACTTCGAAGGCAAGTTTTATTTACCAACCGACGCCGGCTTCGAAGAAGCTGCGATGGGACGAATCTTCAACGGTCGCCGACCTGACCGTCGCCCAGATGCAGTGCTATTCGCGGAGTCTGACCAAGACCTAATCAACGCGGTAAAACTAGCCAAAGAGAAAGACTGGCAGATTGCCATTCGCTCAGGTGGCCACTCATGGGCAGCCTGGAGCGTGCGCGAAGGCAGCCTATTGATTGACCTCAGCAAGCTGCAGGATGTCAGCTACGACGAAGCCACCGGCATTGCCAAGGCTCGTCCGGCAGTCAAGGGCGGCATGGTGCTCGACCCATGGCTAGCAGAACGCGGCCGCTTCTTCAACGGCGGTCACTGCCCTCCGGTTGGTATCGGTGGCTTCTTGCTTCAGGGTGGTCAGGGTTGGTGTGCTCGTGGTTGGGGTTGGGCTGCAGAGAGCGTTGTTGCAGTTGACGTGCTAACCGCCGAAGGCGAAATTGTTCGCGCCGATGCAACACAGAATCAAGACCTCTACTACGCAGCACGTGGAGCTGGTCCTTCGTTCCCTGGAATCGTAACCAACTTCTATCTACAAACCCGTCCACGTTTCAAGCACGTTGGTCACACCGTGCAGTTGTTCGACATCGAACACTTCGAAGAGATCATGCGTTGGATGTATTCGATTCACAACGACGTGCACAAGGATGTCGAAATCGTAATCGTCAGTATGACTCCTCCTGCCAAGGATGGCGAAGAAGCAAAGCGTGTGCTTGTTGTTTCTGGTGTATCACTAACTGATTCGCAAGAAGCATCCGATGAAGCATCAAAGTTGTTCTTGACCAACCCAATTCTCGACAAAGCCATCGTCAGTAAGTTTGCCAAGACTTCATCACTTGCCGAACAGCGCGAAGATCAGATTCGCGCAAACCCAGAAGGTTGGCGTTACTTCGTCGACAACATTTGGGTTGACGGAGACACCGAAGAAATTATTCAGCGCATCAAGCCACTGTTTGTTGACATTCCAGAACCTGAAGGGTTCACCATCTGGTTCTCGATGGGTCCGGTTCGTCAGCTTCCTGACATGGCGCTATCGATGCAGTCACCTGC